>NZ_JBHYRN010000002.1:0-71881 GCF_042749305.1 Nocardia sp. NPDC058705
GCAGGATCTCTCGGTCACCGTCACGCAACACCAGAGGGGTAGCTCGCACGTACCGATTCAATCAGATCGTTTACTGTCCAACAACTTTGGAATCAACCCACTAGGTCATGTCTGCTAAGCGGGTTCCCAGCTCTCGCCCGACAATCCTCCGGTCGGGCATCATGTTCGCCGTGGCGGAGACTGTCGGTGATCAGCATCAGGTTCTGACGGACAACCAGTGGGAACTTCTCGAGCTGCTGTTACCGAAATCCGATGGGCGCGTGGGTCGTAACTTCTCGAACAACCGCCGGTGTCTACGGGAGTGGTCGGGTATGCCGGCGAATCGACTGCGGGGCGCTACGATCGTCGAGCCAACCCGACCGCCAGCAAGTACAACCGAACAAGGACCTTGTTGCATGACGGATCACTCGATCACCTTCTCGTTCTCTGATTCCGACGCCTCCGAGGCAGACGCGCTGGCGGGTGACCTCACCGAGAGCCTGCGCGATCAACTTCCCGAGGTTTCCGTGACACGAACCAGGTCCAATAAGCAGAACCAAGACTTCGGGGCAACGATCGTGGCCATTGTTGGAGCCCCTTTCATGGTCACGCTCGCTGGCGGCATTGCCACATGGATGGCTCGTCGATCGGATGCAAAGTTGCACATGCGACGAATCGGCCTAGATGGCAAGGAAATTGAAGTTACCGTCAACGGCCGACTGGGAGCACGGCAGACAGGACAGTTGATCAACGAGTTCTTCGCAGATTAGGTGCAGATATGACCGGACTGGAAACCGTCGAAGAGCACCGCACACTGGCCATAATCTGCGGAGCCAGCCGCTGGCCCAGACTGGAAAACTTCGAGTCCAACCAAGGGTTCAGCAACACAGCCAACCAATTAAGTGGGTATCTGACTGGCCAAACCGGATTAAACATCCGGCCAGAAAATCTACTTTGGCTATTCGACTCCCCAGAGGGATCCATAAACCAGTTGGATCAAATAGACGCCTTTTTGGAAGAAGGATTCAACAAGTTCCAAACACCCGGTGGAGTCACCGTAACAATCATACTTATTTACATTGGACACGGCGCATTCTTCGGGCGCGACCGAATGTACTGTCTTCTGCTCCGGGATACGCATGAACCGCATCTTGCGGCGACGAGTCTACGCGTTGCAGACCTCGCAAATGCACTAAAATCCCGCGCACCAAAGAGTTCGCAATATATCATACTTGATGCCTGTTTTGCTGGAACCGCCTTCAAGGATTTTCAAAGTGACGTCCAGCAGATCAGCATCCAGAAGATAGATAGCGAACTCATTGACATCGACGCACGGGGCGTCGTCCTGCTATGTGCTGCCAGCGCAAGAAATCCAGCCCAACTGGACAGATCCGGGTACTCAACAATGTTCGGGAATGCCATTCTCAAATTCCTCAAAGAGGGGGACGTCGAGTGTTATGGCGCAATGAGCATGGATCACTTGTGCAAACTCGCCCGGCGACACCTGGCGCAGTTCGACAATGCTCCGCTGCCAGAAATTCACACACCCGATCAACACTCAATAGATCTAGCTCACATGCCATTATTTCCCAATCCAGCAGCGCCTGAAAACGACGCGATGAGCCATCGAGATGGCCAGCGGGTCACACAACTTTCCAATAACTCCAATACTCGCGAAGTTTCCCTAAAGAGCAATAGGCTGGAAGATGATCTCCGTATTGCCATGTCGACGCTAGCCAATACTGCACGCTCTATGCATGCCGACATTAGCGAGCTCACAAAGAATCTAGTCGGCGCATACGAGCTACTTCGAAAACAATTCGACTTTGAAGGACTCGAGGAAGGAATAGCCAACGATGCAGCGATTGATCTGCAAGGCCTTTCTCTGCAACATCGGCGAGCTATTCTGATGTGGACCGCACAAGATTTAATCCGCACAAGCACAGGCGACGTATCTACCCATTTGTACGCACTGGTAGCGCTCGAATCAGCCACTCCGAAGATGATCAAAGAATCTTGGAGCGCAGTGATAGACGGTCTTGAAGAACTGCAGAAACAGAACCCCGACGACCCCTGGCGCCTGAAGAGAAGGCTAGTTTTCACGCATTTACCGATAGACGAATACTATCAAAATCGCGAATAGGGTATCGAAATTAAGTGGGGATCAGTTTGCGGAACGAAAACGTCGTCCACTGGCTAGTTCGCAAAGTTTCGTGATATCGAATTCGTCGTTCTCATATTTTCTATTCCCGAACCTGAACAGCCAGAATCGTAGGTATGGCATGTAGCTACGAAGGTGGTTCGGATTGGCCGTCGCTCGCCAGCACGTCGATGAGGGCGGTGGCAGCTGAGCGGACCGCGTCTGACTGGTCGGGTTCCGCGAGGGCGAATAATTCTCTGGTGAACGCCCTGATGCTTAGTACGTTATCTCCATGCTCGATCCCGGTATTTCGAGAGATCGCATCGCCGCCCAGCGCAAATAGCGTGTCCAGTATCGTCGCTACTGCGGTTTCGGGAGAAGCCCTCATCGCGTCATTCACAGTGCGGGTAAGAAACGCTCGGACCACCGATGATTCGACAGCCGACGTAGCGAAGCGTTGTCGCGACCACAAATCACCCTCAGTGTCCGAATTCCTGCCCGGCGCGTAGGGCGCGAGATAGCCGCGTTTTCGTGCTTCGCTCAACCAGCGGCTCGCGGTGACGAGTGAAACGTTCCATTTGTCGGCAATCGCCTTGCGGGGAGAGCGTCCATGCTGTTCGGCCTCGGTATATGCCCATGCCACCTGGATGAAGTGCTCCGCATGCCATGACCTTCCCGCCTTGGGCATCTGCGTCCGGGCGTCGCCGAGCAACTGCGACACACGATCTGACCAATTGGCATGTAGCGCGCGTTTGATGCGGTCGAAGATCAGCACGATCTGCACGCGGCGCAGGAGGGTCTGAGTGATCGCCGTCGGCCTGGACGGATCACGCTGTTGGACAAGCAATTCCGTGATCATCGGGGTGCCGTTCAGGAGGCGACCTTCGGCTGTGTATTTCCACGGGCCGGGCACATCGTCGTAGGTGACTACAACCCGATGGGTTCCGTCGGCGTCGGCGATCACCTGGCCGCCGGTGCCATGTCGGCCACCGAACGGCGGGACGCTGAGCATCGCCAGCACATCATCGTCGGAAATGATAACCCCCTGTCATATCGATAGAGTCTTCATCGTAGACGAGGACCCGATGCGGGCAGGAGGCTGGACTTCAGCGGGCGGCCGATGGCCTGCACCGCTTTGGTGGACAACGAAATTGAAGGGCGTCGCCACATGGCAACCAGCAATACGAACCGTTCCGGTTCGCATCCCGATCCCGGTCCCGATCCGCTGCCGCTGCGGTGGTTCGTGATTCTCGCAGCCGCGGGCGCAAGCGGTTTGGCTGCTGGTACGTTCACCGAAGTGAGCTTCGGAATCGGCACCGGGATCGCGATGATCGGCGTGCTGCACAAGATTCTCGGAAGATAGCCTCTCGCCGACCGACTAGATCTGGCCCCGGTGGCGCGGAGCATCGCCACCTCGTGCGCCAACATGGTCGCCAGACGATTGGATCGCCGTCCGACGAGCTTCGGCGAAGCCGAAGTGTGCGGCGATATCGTGGCGGACGCGACTGACCACGAACAGGCAGCCACCGAAGGCTGGGCGATGCGGTCCTGCGAGCGGGGACCGACCAGGCGACCACGCATTATTAGCAGATCCGCAGCAACCTCGCCGCGAGAGGACTTCTCTGCCGCAACAGATTTCCCTAACAACGCAGGCTTCGGCGCTCGTTCAGGGCGCAACCCACTTCCACGGCCGCAAGCCCTGGTGCCCACGTAGGCAGGCCAGCCGGTAGTCGGCCTGGTGGCGTGCGTGGTCGGAGATCGCAGCGTGGCGTAGTGCGAACAGACACAGTTCGAAGGATCGGACGTCGCGGATCACCGGGTAGCCCTCCCAGTTGGTGATGTCGGAGCCGTATGCGTCGGCGAACTGTTCCCACCTCGCTGTGGGGTCCGAGAGGGTGTCGGACTGGAAGGCGACGGTGGCTTGGTCCCATTGTGGGGGTCCGATGCAGCAGCGTTCCAGGTCTACGACGTGTCCTCCGGTGGCTGCGGCCATGGTGTTGGCCGGGGACGGGTCGCCGTGGATGACACACCAAGGGCTCGGCCACTCCAGCGCGTGCCACCGTTCCGCGGTGGCTTCGGCGTAGCCACGCAGCCACGCCTTTTCCGTGTCGTCGGTGAGACATTGGTCGATGCGGTCGGTGAAGTTGGGCAGGGTGAAGCGGGGCAGCCCGAGGTGGCTGGGCACGCGAAGTGTGTGTAGCCGTGCGAGCATCGTCCCGGTTTCGGCGGCCTCGGCGGGTCCGCCCGATCCGAGGTCTTCCCAGAAGGTGACAGGCCGCCCGTCGACCACAACCGGGTCGGGCACCAGTGGTTCGGGTGCGCGAACGTGGTGGGAACGCAGCCAGTCCGCGGCCCGCAGTTCCCGGACCGCCGTCGCCAGTTCCCCGCGCTGATGCACACGGATGATGGTCTCGGTATCCGTCCGCAGCATAGCGTTGTCGCGCAACCGAATTGGGTCGATCCGGGCAGCGGCGACCTGAGCCTGAGCGCAGGCCGCTCGTGCCAATGCCACGATGTCTTTGCTTCTCATGGTGTTTCGCTTCTTCTGGTCAATGACCGGCGGCGAGTGCTGCGGCGGTTTCGAACAGACCAGCGGAGTTGGCACCCTTGATCAGGACCACGTCGCGACCGCGCAGACCTTCGGTGAGTATTGCCAGCACTTGGTCTTTGGTTTCGACATGGGTGACCTGCGCCGAGCCTGCGTCTCGGGCGGCGGTGGCCATGAGTTCGGCGTGGTGGCCGCCGACGGTGATCAGGGTGCCGATACCCAGGTCAGCGACCTGACGTCCGATCGTTGCGTGCAAGGTCGGTGCGGTATCGCCGAGTTCCCGCATCTCCCCGAGGACCGCGACGGTGGGCCGTTCAGTCGCGGCGATCGTGGCAAGCGACCTCAGAGCGGCTTCGACGCTCTCCGGCGAGGCGTTGAACGCATCGTTGATCACCATGATCCCGTCGGGGCGTTCGGTGACCTCCATCCGGCTGCCCGACGCCAACCTCGCGCCGTCGAGACCTTCAGCGACAGTGGTGAATTCGACGCCAGCGCTCAACGCCAGCGTGGCTGCGGCGAGTGCGTTGGTCAGGTGGTGCTCGCCGACCACGCCGAGGGTGACCGGTACGGCATGGTCACCGTGGCGCAGGGTGAACTGCGCACGGGCATTGGCGTCGAGGGCGATGTCGGTGGCACGCACGTCGGTATCCGGGCCGGTGCCGAAGCGCAGGACCTGGGCGCGGGTGTACTCGGCCATCTCCGCTACCAGCGGGTCATCGGCGTTGAGGACGGCGATACCGGAGGCGTCGAGGGCTTCGACGAGTTCGCGTTTGGCGACCGCGATCGCTTCGCGGCTGCCGAATTCACCGATGTGGGCTGAGCCGATGCCCAGGACCGCGCCGATCTGTGGGCGGGCGATGGCGGCGAGGTGGCTGATATGACCGCGCCCGCGCGCACCCATCTCCAACACGAGGAAGTCGGTGTCGGCCTCGACTCTCAGTACGGTGTGTGGGAATCCGATCTCGTTGTTGAACGACCGTTCGGTGGCCACGACGCTGCCGTGGCGGGACAGGATCTGGGTGAGCAGGTCCTTGGTGGAGGTTTTGCCCGCCGAACCGGTGATCGCGAGAACTCGGCCGGTGTAGCGGGTAGCTACGGCGTGGGCCAGATCGCTCATCGCGGTCACCACGTCCTCAACGATGATCGCCGGGGTGCCGGTCGGACGGGATGCCAGGACCGCGACCGCGCCCTTTTCTATTGCGGCAGTGGCGAAGTCGTGGCCGTCGACGCGGTTGCCGTCCAGCGCGGCGAACAGTCCACCGTCCTCGACATGGCGGGAGTCGAATACGGTCGGTGCGGTGACGGCGACTTGGTCGTCGGTTACGGCGTCGAGCCGACCGTTGACGGCTTGGGCGATCTCAGCGAGGGGCATGGGGATCATGGGTTCGACCTTTCGATTTCTCTGCGGTGTCGGGAGTTCGGGGCGAGATCCTGTGCGGACGGCGAGATCGGGTTGTGCGCCACGATCATGCTCGTCACCGGACCGGTTTGATCGCCCGGATTGGTTCGAGTCGGCCACAGTTGGCCGATCGCTGCGTCTGCGCTCAGGTCCCACACTTTGCGGGTGCGGAACGGAAAGTTTGGGTGGCCCCGGACATCGCGATATCGCCGGGAAACGAGTCCGGGGCCGCCTTCGCTCGCGCCGTGGTGAGGTGTCTCGGGGCCTCACCCGGGTGTGTCGAAGGCCATTCAATTGGTCGGGATGCGAGCCGGTTGTGCGGCTAGGGCAGCAGGTAGAGGCGCTCGTTGGGCAGCCTTGGGAGCCCGACACAGTGGCCGGAATCGACGGCGACAGCGCAGGGTCGGCGTGCGGCCATGTCTTGCACGAACACGAGTGCGGCAGTCAGGCATGCGGCGAAATCCATTCGTACACTGGCAAATTGGATAGTGAGGTGAATATCGGGCTCATCGGGACAGGGCGATCGGCGGCCGGGTTTCATCGGGGGAACTGGCTCGGTAAGCACGCTCGGGTGCATTCGAGGACAACTGCCCCGGATGGCCGGAACTTACTGATTGCCGGGGAGATCCACGTTCGGGCGATCAGTGCGTCCGGCACCGGTGACGGCAACGCGATATCACCCTCACGGATCACCACTACCCGCGCACGCCATAGGCGTGCCACGACGGCAGCGTCACCGATCGGGCGAATGTCGGACCTCACCAAGAATGTCCACATTCCGGCTCGGGGGTGGCCGATAATCGGCAACGGCGCAACACCACGCATATCGAGGGCGGTTTTGACCCGTTGCGCCAAGTCGGTGGGCATCATCACCGCACCGACGAACCCGGCCTTCATGGTGATTCGCCCGGTGTCGGGGTCGATCACGGTGGGTAGTGAGCACTCGTGCCGGTAGAACTCGCAGCGTGAGCGGGGAGTTTCTGCGTAGGCGGCGGGTGGCCTGGTCTGCGTCATCGGCATTCCTCGGGCAACTCGGTCGCGGGGATGCGCGTCCCTGTTGCATCGACGGATTGTGGAGTGGGTGCGTTCGTGAGCCAACCGGCTTCGCACATCGCTTCGAGCGTTCGGGCGAGTTGGGTGAGCGATGGCTGTGGCGCGGGCGTGGCTGGGGTGAGGTGACTCATCGCGCGGTCTGCCGTTCCGTGCGATTCTGTCCGGCTGTGATCTGCCACGCCGCGCGCCGGTTTCGAAATACGTCGCCGTTGCGGCGCAACGAGTGCAGGGCGCGCCCCACGCGTCGGGGTGGCAGGTTCAGATTGCGGGCGATCGTGTCGGCGGTGAGCTGTCCACCGACCGCGAGAAGGGCGAGGACATCGGTTTCGATGGTGGATGTCATCTGGTCGCCGATGAAGTGGGCCACCCAGTGACGACCGCATTTGGCTGACCTCTTGACGGGTCTGGCTCGTTCATCGTTCCTCCGTGTCGTCCTTCGCGCTACCGCAAGCTGATTCGCTCTGCCAGACCAACATTGACTCATCGCATAGGTCGAAAGAAGGACAAATAAGAGGACATTGAGCGGCCATATACAAAAGGCACTCTCGTCAAATGTCCAGATAGCGGACTACTCTCGCTTGCATGGCAAACAATGGGAATGCGTCTCTTCGCGCGGCCCGTCAGGCGCTGGGATATCGATCTCAGGCGGCGTTGGCTGATGCGTTGACCGACGCCGCACGTGCGATCGGACTCCGCATCGAGGTAGCAGCCCGCACCGTAAGGCGTTGGGAGTCGACCGATCCGCCGTGGCCGCATCCAGAGCATGCGGCAGCCCTGGAAGCGCTGTTCAAACGCCCGATTACCGAACTCGGGTTCGCACCTCCCTGGCCGAACGGCTCGGAAGGTCGAGGTTCAAGAGAAGCGTTGGGCGCCAATGTGATTCAGAAACCCGGCCGATACCGACGCGCGATGGGTGGAGCGGAACTGCCAGCAGCGGTCGCGAAGAACTACGTGGCGATCACGGTTGCCCATCGCGGCATGTACTGGTCACTGCCGGCGAAGCAACTGCACCGATCCGTTTCGTATCACGCTCGGATGGGGGCCGATCTCATCCCGCAGATCGACGTACGGGCCACCGTCCCCTTGGCACGAGCAGTCGCTGAATCAGCCCTGCTGGCAGGCCGTCTCGAGTTCTTCGATCTTCAGCAGCCCGACGAAGCCCAGACCAGTTTCGTCCTCGCGCTACAGGCAGCCCACGAAGCAGCAGACGCACTACTCGGCTGCGCCGTCCTCGCGCACATGGCCTTCATTCCCGCATTCTCCGGCGAGGCGAAAAGGGCCGAGGAGGCGAGAGAGCGCGTTAGAGCGGCCCGAGCATTCGCGCGGCGGGGCAACGGAAACCACGAACTGACGGCCTGGCTCGATGCTGTCGAGGCCGAAGTCGAGACGCGGTTCGGCAATACGCGACAGGCACTGAGCCTCATCCGGCACGCCGAACAGTCTTACGCGCTGCATGATCCGCAGGAACAGCCGTCGCCGCAGTGGCTGGATTGGTTCTCCCCGACGCGGCTCGCGGGCTTCAAAGCCAACACTTTGATTTCCGCGGGAGACGGCCGGGAGGCCCTGGCGACCCTGCGGCAAGTCCTCGACGACCTTCCCGCGGAGTCGGTGAAACAGCGGTCGGTTTACCTTGCCGATGCCGCGGCTGCGTGTGTGTTGGAGAAGCTGCCCGAGCAAGCGTGTGGCTTCCTTGAGGATGCGCTGGACGGAATCGGCGAGCACTGGTACGCAACGACTTTGGATCGGATCAAGGTGGTTCGGCAGGATCTGCGCAAGTGGGACTCGCTACCCGAGGTGCGGGCGTTGGATGAGCGATTGTACGACTGGCATACAACCGTCAACTCGCTCTCTGGCTAGCGCTCAGACTCCACAATGTCAGGGAGTTCGGACAGGCTGAGGATTCGCCAGTCCGAGAGCTCCTTGACGTCCTGCCGGTCTTTGTGGATCCATCCCCAAGGCCCGCGCTGGATGTAGGCGGTTCGCATCCCGACCTTGGTGGCCGGGGTGATGTCGTTGTCGATGCGGTCACCGACGTAGATGATCTGTTCTGCCGGGCATCCGGCGACCTCGACAACCTTGTCGAAGAACGCGACATCGGGCTTTGCCACGCCCCAGTCATCGGAGGTCGCGATGAAATCGGTCGGCAGATCGAGACCGCGCAGCAGGCCGCCCGCGCGGACGGTCTGGTTTCCGACGATGCCCACCCAGACACCCATCTCGCGCAGCGCCGACAGAGCTGGACGGACATCCGGGTAGAGGTCTTCCTCGCCGAACCACTCCGGCTTGCCTGCATCTGCGCGGGCTTGGCGCTGTTGATCGAGATCGAACCCTGGCTTGAACACCTGGAACGTCTCTCGGTAGTCCAGACCTTGGGCGATCACAGCGCCGAACACGGAGACGAAGGTATGGCGAGGTACGCCCAACCAGTCCGCCCAGGTGCCGTACTCCCGAGTCTCATCCACAAGGGTCTCGCCAACATCGAACACAACAGCCTGGATCACCACTGCTCCTACTCCAACCGCCTACAGTGCGGTGCCGATCTTGCTGGGTCAGTCTAGGGCGCGCACGCTGGATAGATTGTTCCTCAGTCGCTCTCGCTGGTGCCGCGCTTGCCGATGATCAAGGTGTTCAGGCGTAGGTCGCGCCCCGCAAACGGGCTCACGGAGATACACCGCCCTCCGCGATCGAGCAGCGTCCCACCCGCCCGGTTGTACCGTGGCTTCATGATCAGTGCGGCATCTGCTCGGCGGCGCGAAGCGCTGCGCGATTTCCTGCGTTCGCGGCGGGAGCGGATCGGGCCTGGCGAGGCGGGGCTGCCGGTGGCGGGCCGACGGCGAACACCCGGCCTACGACGCGAAGAAGTCGCGATGCTTGCCGGGGTTGGGGTGTCTTGGTACACGTGGTTGGAGCAGGGGCGGGATATCACTGTTTCGGGGGAAGTGCTCGATGCGGTGGCGGGGGTGTTGCGGTTGAGCGGACCGGAGCGGGGTCATCTTTATGTGTTGGCTGGGTTGAATCCGCCGGTGGCTGGTGGGTCGGCGGTGGAGGTTACCGCAGAGGTTCGGGCGGTGATCGATGGGTGGGAGCGGGGGCCTGCTGTTGTGCGGGATCGGTACTGGAATATATTGGCGTTCAATGGGATTGCGGGGTGGGTGTTCGGGTGCGAGGACGGTGAGCCGCACAACTGTCTGGTCACGTTCTTCACCAGCCCTCGCTACCGGGAGTTGCCCGAGGTGTGGGTTGAGGCCGCGCCCGGGGTGGTTGCCGCCTATCGCGCGGATGCGGCGCTCGTTCCGCACGACAGCGAATTTCAGCGGGTGGCAAGCGAACTCGCTGATTCCGAGCCCGCATTCGCTGAACTCTGGGAACGGCACGACGTCGGTGCGCCGCTGCAAGCTGTGAATGCGCTGCGGCATCCCGAGGTCGGGGATCTCTACTTCGATGCCACTACGCTCACCGTCGCCGACCACCCGAATTGGTCACTGGTGCTCTACAACCCGAAGCCGAATACCGATACCGCAGACCGCCTGGCGCGGCTTCCCCGGCTGCGTCTGTCCGAATCCGCCTGACGGCTGGCCGATGCTCACCGCGATCCTGGTGTTGGCGCACCCCTGATAACTGCGCACTGTCTACTCGGTAGGCCTTCCACCACGCTGAACCCATGACGCACAACAGTTCTCGATTCGATGGTAAGACCGCACTGATCACCGGCGGGAGTAGTGGGATGGGGTTGGCTGCCGCGCATCGGTTGATCGCGGAGGGGGCTCGGGTGGTGGTTACCGGGCGGGACAAGATGCGGCTCGATGCGGCTGTCGCTGACCTCGGTCGCCAGGCGTACGGGATCGACGGGGACGCAACCGATCTCGATGATCTCGACAGTCTGTCCGCGGCGGTTGCCGACCGCTTCGGTCATCTCGATTTGCTGTTCGCCAACGCGGGTATCGGTTCGTTCCAGCTGATTGATCAGGTCACCGGGGCGCTCTTCGACCAGGTGATCGGCAGCAATCTCAAGGGCGCGTTCTTCACCATCCAGAAGACTCTGCCGCTACTCCCCGATCATGCTTCGATCGTCATCAACGCCTCGTTCGGCTTGCACCTCGGGGTCCCCGGCTCAGCCCTGTACTCGGCGAGCAAAGCAGCGGTCCACAACCTGACCCGCACTCTCGCAGCGGAATTGGCGCCACGGCGAATTCGGGTGAACTCGGTGAGCCCCGGCTACATCGACACCCCCGCTTTCCACCGGGAGATGCCCGAAGACGCCAGGCGTGCCGTCGCGAGCTTGCCGCCTGCGGGCCGGGTCGGCACCTCTGAAGACGTGGCGGCCGCTGTCGCATTCCTGGGCTCAGCCGACTCCGCGTACGTCAATGGCCACGACCTGCGCGTTGACGGTGGGCTTACCGCGGTTGCTGCTGGGGCGTTCGAGTAAAGCACACCACGCTGAGCGCCCACAACTTCGAATTTCGGTCGAGAATCGCACCATTCGCGCGAATAGTGCGCGCTCAGCGTGGCCGACTCGCCGCGCACGCAACTCTGGGCCGCCGCAGTCGAGCCGGATCAACGGACTGCGGCACGTCCTCGTACGCGGCCGAGGACTACCAGCACGATCAACGTCACCACCACGAGGACTGTGGTTCCGGCGGCGGCGTCGAAGACTTCGCCGCGGTCAGTTTGGGCGAAGATGCTGACGGGGAGGGTCTTCCAGGTGGCGGGGTAGACCATGATGGTCGCGCCGAGCTCGCCCATGGAGAGGGCGACTGCGAGGCCTGCGGCGGCGCCGAGGGCGGGTAACAGCAGGGGCAGGGTGATCTGGCAGAGGACTCGAACCGGTCCTGCGCCAAGGGATTCGGCGGCCTGACGGTAGGCGGGGTCGAGGCGGTCGAGGGCGGCGGAGACCGCGCTGAAGGCGTAGGCCAGGACGAGGACGGCGTGGGCGAGGATGACGATCCACTTGGTGCCGCCGAGCAGCAGCGGACGTTCGTTGAAGGCGATGAGGACGCCGAGGCCGACCGCTACCGAGGGGACAGCGACGGGCAGGTGGAAGACGGCGTCGGTCAGGCGGCGCAACCAGGAGGGTGCTTCGCGGGAGGCGAGGGCGGCCCAGGTGCCGAGGACGAGGGAGATCGCGCCTGCCAGGAGGGCGGTTTGCAGGCTGACCGAGAGGCTGGCGGCCTGTTCGCCGCTGAGGGCGTTGCCGATATTGGTGAAGCCGAGGTCAGAGGGCAGGGGGCCGGTCCAGCTGCCTGCCAGGGCGGCGGCGATCACGGTGGCGATCGGGGCGATGAAGACCACCGTGACGACGAGCGCGAAGATGCCCAGTACCACGGCTTTTCCGCGGGGAGTCCAGACGAGCACGATCAGTCCCCCTTCGGGCGGGCGATGAAGCGGGCGAACACGAGCCGGTAGAGCAGATAGAGACTCAGCGAGAGCAGCACCTGTACCGAGGCCAGCACGGCGGCGCCGGGGAGGTCGAAGGTGACGATGCCGCGGGTGTAGATCAGTGCGGGCAGGGTGATGACGCCCTTCGCGCCGGTGAAGAGCACGATGCCGAATTCGTTGAGCGTGAGCAGCAGGACCAGCGAACCGCCTGCAGCCAGGGCGGGCCACGCCTCGGGCAGAACCACCTGACGCAGCACCCGCCACGGTGAAGCGCCGAGACTTGCTGCCACATCCAGTTGTTCGCGCGGCATCTGGGCGAATGCCGCGAGCACCGGGCGCACCACGAACGGGGTGAAGTAGGTGATCTCGGCCAGGATCACGCCCAGCGGCGTAGTGAGGAAGTCGATGATCGGTGTTGTGGCACCGGTCAATTCGGCGATCAGTGCGTTCACCGCGCCCGCGGTCCCGTAGAGGAATGTGAAGGCGAGGGTGATGAGGAACGAGGGCAGCGTCAGGATCGTATCGATGAGCCTGCCGACCAACCCGGATCCGGGGAACGGCACGAAAGCCAGCACGATCGCCAGGAACGTGCCGAGGACCAGGCAGCCTGCTGTGGCACAGACGGCGATGGAGACGGTGCGCCACAACGCTTCCCGGAATGACTCCGATCCGAGCACCGACGTCCAGACCTCGGTGCCGCGACCGGTCGGGGTTTGGGTGGACTCGGTCAGCACCCGCAGAATTGGGTAGCCGGCGATGCCGAGCACCGCCAGGACGGGCGGCAACGTCCAGAGGATCGGTAGCCACGACCGACGCGGTGCGCGATCGTTCGACGGCGGCGACACATCGGGTCGATCGAGAATGACAGCACTCATCGCAGCACCCCGCTGATGCCCCGCTCACACATGATCCGACCGGCGGAGTTTCTGCCTGCCGTTGCCATGGAATCGGCTGCCTCCTCGCCGATCACCCACTTGCGCACCATTTCCGGGGAGAGCGGGCCAGAGGAATCGGCACGCCGTGCCCCGACTTCAGTCCGCCGCGGACTGGCGTGCCATAACCCGATATCGCGGCGTCGCGCATCACTGGGGCGCGCATCGGGGACACGGACTCCTGAGCCGTGGAGCCGTTCACCTCGGGACCGGGTCGAGAGTGTTGTCTTCACACCGCACCGCCCGAAGGCACGGAATCGGCTGCCATGGCCGATGTCTCGCCGATCGTGCGCGGGATGAGCACCCCTGCCGGGTCCGGGAGCTTCACTCCGACGACGGCGCCGACTTCCACGGTGAAGTGCCCCGGCACGTCAGCCGCGAGCACACCGGGTAGGCCGTCGACGGCCAGTTCGACTCTGGTTGTCGCGCCGCGCCACACCGAGGTGCGGACGGTAGCGCGCAAGGCGTCCCGCTCGCCGGGTTTGCCGACGGTGATCGTGTGCGGACGGATACACAGCAGGGCTTCGTCATCGGGAGCCCAATCCGTCAGTCCAACACCGGGTTGCGGTGCGTGGGCGCGGAGTGTGCTGGTGCCCGCGGTGACCAGGGCTGCGGTGCCGGTGACGTGGTTGACGGTGCAGGGCACCAGGTTCGCACCACCGAGGAACCCTGCGGTGAAGTCGGAAGGCGGTCGCTGCCACAGGTTTTCGGCGGTGTCGATGTCGACGAGACGGGAGTCGCGCATCACCGCGATCCGGTCGGCAAGGGCCAAAGCTTCGGCCTGATCGTGGGTGACGTACAGCATCGCGGTGTCGGGCAACGCTTTTCGCAAATCCTGCAGTTCACCGAGCATCGAGTGACGCAATTGCGCATCCAGTGCCGCAAGGGGCTCGTCGAGCAGCAGCACGCTGGGCTTGATGGCCAGCGCGCGGGCGATCGCCACGCGCTGCTGCTGACCACCGGAGAGTTCACGCGGCAGCCGCTTCGCGTAACCACCCATGCCGACCATGTCGAGCGCTTCGGTGACCCGCGTGGCGATCTCGGCACGCGGCACCCGATGCGATTTCAGGCCGAACGCCACATTGCTGTGCACGTTCATGTGCGGGAACAGCGCGTAGGACTGCACGACGACACCGATCCCGCGCTTGGCGGGCGAGAGATCGGTGACGTCGCGGCCCGCGAGGCGAACCGAGCCCGTGGTGGGTCGGACGAAGCCTGCCAGCGCTTTGAGCGCGGTCGACTTGCCCGACCCACTGGGCCCGAGGAGCGCGACGGTCTCGCCGACGGCGACGCGCAGGGTGAAATCGGCCAGCGCGACGGCGGCCTTGCGGCCCCGGCCGTAACTGACCCCGACCCGGTCGAACACGATCGCGGGTTCGTTGGTTGCCGCCACCGAGGTGGCGGATTTCATCTGGAGGTCACCGTCGGACATCATCGAACTCCCTTATGTCACAGCCGCATTCAGCTGCCGGTTGCCTTCTGGTACGCCGCGACATCGGCGTCCAGCTCGGTCAGCACCTTGTTCCAGTCGACCGAAACGACGTCGACTCCGGTCATCGCCGCGGCCGGACCACCGTCGGACGGGGCGGGCACATCGGTGCGGGGCGACACGGCGAACGCCTCGGGGCCGAGCTTCGCCTGGGCAGCCGGGGCCATCAGAAAGCTCATCAGCTTGGTGGCGTCGTCCTTGTGCGGGGCGCCCTTGGCCAGACCCATCATGTACGGGACTGCCACGGTGGAACGCTTGCCGTCGGCGGCGGGGAAGAAGACGTTGAACTTGGAGCCCTTCTCCTTGACCGTGGTCAGGTTCATCTGCACGTCACCGTTGGCGATGAGCAGCTCGCCCTTGTCGACCTTGGCCTGCAGCTTGCCGGTCGACGACGACGGGCCGACATTGTTGGCCTGCAGTGCGGCAAGGTAATCCAGCGCACCCTGCTTGCCGCGCAACTGCTGCAGCAACACCAGGACGGCGGTGCCGTCACCGGCCTGGCCGGGGGTGGAGTACTGCAGCTTGCCCTTGTATTCCGGCTTCAGCAGGTCTTCCCAGGTCAGGGCCGAGGCGTCGACCGCGGGGTTGGCGATGAAGCACAGGAAGTTGTTCGCCATCGTCACGTAGGTGCCGTCGGCGTCCTTGGCCGCGGCGGGGATGGCGGCGGTGTCGATGCCGCTCGGCTGCAGCAGGCCCGACTGCTTGGCCTTCTGGATGAACGGCGGCAGGGTGACGACCACGTCGGCCTGCGGGTTGGACTGTTCCTTGTCGACGCGGTTCACGACCTCGCCGGAACCGGCCTCCACCAGGTTGACCGCGATGCCGGTTTCCTTGGTGAACGCGTCGAACTGGCTCTTGTACCAGCCACCGACACCGTCGGCGGAGTACACGGTGACGGTCTTGCCACTCGCGGATTCGGTGCCGGTGCCACCGCAGGCGCCGGTGAACGCGACGGCGGTGAGGCCGGCCAGCAGCAACGCGGCCTTGGTGAGTGAGGTACGCACGATTACAGCAACTTTCGTTCAGATGTCGGGGGAATCGCAGGGACGGGTGGATCGGAGGGCGACGCCGCGGCGATTACCGCGACGGCAGGTTTCAGCGGGCCAACACCAGCGCGGGGAACTCGGCGACCGACGCCACGACGTGAGTGGCACCGGCGGCGCGCAACTGATCGGCGGTGTGCGCGCCGGTGAGGGTGCCCGCGACGATGCCCGCACCGGCGGCGAGGCCGGTGGCGATGTCGCTGGTGGTGTCACCGAGGACGGCGATCCGGTCGACGGCGTCGACACCGAGACGCAACGCGGCGGCGAGCACCATGTCGGGATAGGGGCGGCCACGACCGGCATCCGACGGCGCCAGCGTGAGGTCGACGAGGTCGGCCCAGCCGAGAGCAGCGAGTAACTTGTCCTGGGTGCCGCGACTGAATCCGGTTGTCAACGCGACCCGGACACCGGCCGCACGCAGCGCGGTGATCGCCTCGACGGCACCGGGGATCGGCGCGATATCGGCCTCGTCGACCAGTGCGTCGTAGGCGATTTCGAAGGCGCGGTTGGCATTCTGAGCAGCTGCCTCGTCGCCGTCGAGCAGGGCGCGGAACACCTCGATCTTGGACTGGCCCATGGTGTCGACGACATAGCGGCGAGCCTGTTCCCGGCGCGGGCCCTCGGTCTCGATTCCGGCGGCGGTGGCGGCGCTCTCGAAGGCGCGCAACACCAGTCCACCGTCGGCGACGGTGGTGCCTGCCATGTCGAGGACGGCGAGCTGAATCTTCTTGTCCGACATCACGGTCCGATCTGATCGATGGTTTGTTCGCCGATGGCGGGGCCCAGCGTCATACCGCGACCGCCGGGGCCGGTGACGACCCAGACGTTGGTATCGGCCCGGACCCGGGTGACGATGGCTCCGGGGTCGACGCTCTGGCTGTAGACACCTGCCCAGCGCCGCACGATCGGCGGCAGCTTGCGGCCGAGCAGTTCCTCGGTCACCTCGGTGAGATGGTCGTAGGGCGCTTCGTCGACGTCGAAGGCGAACGGCTCGACGTATTCGTGGGTGTCGCCGATGGTCAGGCCGCCGTGTAGGCGCTGCACGCACAGCAGTTGCATCTTGTGCTCGGCGGCGGTGGCGGCCTGGGACTGCTCGGCGGTCAGCGAATCCACCTGTGGGCCTGCGAAACCCGGGTAATAGCGGAAGCTGTCGCCGTCGGCGATCGCGGTGGTGAGCGGTTCGCCCAGCGGGGCGGTCTGCATCATCTGCAGGCGCACGCGGCGCACCGGGAGGTCGGACACGAGCTCGCGGGTGAGGCCGGAGTGGGCGGCGCCGGGGCAGTGGATGACCAGGTCGGCTTCGTGGCGACGACCGTGATCGTCGACGACGACCGCGCCGGAACCGGTGTCGAGT
This sequence comes from Nocardia sp. NPDC058705, assembly GCF_042749305.1. NCBI lineage: Bacteria > Bacillati > Actinomycetota > Actinomycetes > Mycobacteriales > Nocardiaceae > Nocardia > Nocardia sp. NPDC058705. Next base: position 17,314 of record NZ_JBHYRN010000002.1, read on the forward strand.
ACCGAGCGGGCCTCGGTGCTCTCGTGGAAGGTGTAGCGACCGGACGCGGCCATATGGGCGCGCAGCGCGGGCAGCGCCTGACGCGACTCCACCGCGGCGTCGGTCGAGCAGTGCAGGCCCGCAAGGTATTTGCCGCGCACGGCCGGGTTGATCGCGCGCACCTGGTCGGGGTCGAGCAGGGTGAATCCGCGGGCATCGGCGGTGTCACCGGCGGCCGCGGCTTCGGCGACGGCGAGTTCGGCGGGGGTGCGCACGAGGGTGATCGAACCGGCGGGCCGGAAGCCGACGCCTGCGACCCGGCCGCCGATCTCCTCCCACAGCTCGCGCGAACGCAGCGTCAGCTCGAGCTCGGCAGCCGAACGGCCCGAGACCCAGACCAGACCGAAGTTGCGCACCGTCGCGCCGCGGGCTTCACGTTCGCGTTCGAGGTGGGTGACCTCGTGTCCACGGGCTATCGCGGCCCAGGCGTGTGCGGTGCCGAGGATCCCTCCACCGATGATGACCAATCGCATGCCACCGATAGTGGCAAATGGTCTAGACCGATAGGTGTGGGCCGCGAGAACGGGAAGTTAAATTTTGGTATAGACCAATCCGGGTAGGCTGGACGACATGGATTCGCCGCAGACGACCCGCGTTCCGAAGGTGTTCTTGGTCCGCACCGAAATCGATCTGATCCTGACCGATCTCGCCGAGGGCGATCCGGTGCCCTCGGAACGCGACCTCGCCACCCGCTTCGGCGTCGCCCGCGAAACCGTGCGACAGGCGCTACGAGAATTACTGGTAGAGGGCAGGATTCGGCGACAGGGCCGCGGCACCGTCGTCTCCCGGCCCAAGCTGACGCAACCGCTGTCGCTGCGCTCCTACACCGAGGGTGCGATCAGTCTCGGTCGCACCCCCGGCCGCATTCTGGTCGCCTGGGAAGACATCGCCGCCGATGCCGCGACCGCCGCGGATCTGGAGGTGGAGGTGGGCACCGAGGTGATGCACCTGGAACGGGTACTGCTCGCCGACGGTGAACGCGTCGGACTGGAGAGCACCTACCTGCCCCTGCACCGCTTCGCCACCCTGCGCGGCACCTATGACCCCACCACGTCGCTGTACGCCGCGATCCGCGCCACCGGCATCGAACTCGCCGGTGCGCGCGAACGCATCGAAACCGTACTCGCCGCCCCGAGAGAGGCGGGTCTACTCGAATGCACCACCGCACTACCGATGTTGCTGCTGCACCGGCGCAGTGTCGACGCCGACGGCGTACCCGTCGAACGGGTGCGCTCGCTCTACCGCGGCGACCGCATCGCCTTCGAGGCGAGGCTGTCACCTGAACCGGTGTAGCCCTTACTGTTCGGGCAGCCTTCGCCGTCCACCGGCCACATCCGTGACCAGATCTGTGTAACCATCCACAAGCTCGGCGAGGTGATACCAGTGCTTGTGCGTGTTGTCGCTTCGCGCTCCGTTGATGTCGATGGCCTGGTTGGCATCCACCCAGCTACGCGCCATCCGGTCGACGACCGCACCGAGACTCTCGGTGTGCAGCGAGGCGCCGTTGCGATGCAACGGGATCTCCTGGACACACCAGTCGTTGATGTCGTCGACGAGTTCACTTCGACGGCAATCGATCTCGGCGATCAATGCCGTATCACGCACCTGCCCACGCCGTTCGTGCAGTTCAGCGAGTGCGTGCGCCGATCGCAACAATTCACGATCTTGAAAACGCCGCCCCTGAAATGCGCACAACAATTGCGGAGCGGTCGGCAGTACCCCCATCACCGGCGCGCTCATCGCAACGCCCCGAATTCACCCGACACCCAAGATTTGTCTACCAACATGATTGGCTCTCGATTCGGTTATCCCGGTCTTCTGTTCGGATTGTTCGCAACCAGGCTAACCCCGATCATGCTCGCCCAGAAGGCGAAACGCAAGATTGCGTTATCACTCCTGCAGTAAACCCGCCCTGACAGAATCTCGGGTCACTTCGGCAGTCTCGCACAGTCTTCCGGCGAGCCGCGCTGACGCGCCGAACACCATGACAGGCCCTATGCCTCCGTCTTCGCCGAACGCGTGACAGAGTGGCCTTGCAGCGCAATAATGCGATTCATGGCAGGCAAGCGTACGACCCTGACCGTCCGGCTCCGCAGGCTCGCGGCCATGCTTCGTGAGTTGCGTGAAAGCGCCGGGCTGAGCAAGGAAGACGTCAGCGCGCGAACCGGTATCAACGTCACCACGCTGTACCGGATCGAAATGGCACAGGCGCGTCCACAGCGACGCACTCTCGGCGCCATGCTCGATCTGTATCAGGTCGATGACAAAATGCGCGAGGAAGCACTCAGCTTGCTGACCGACGCGCTGAAACCCGGCATGTCGCGCCCTTACGAAGGCGCCGTGTCGGAGGTGTACGCGAATTACATCAACTTCGAAGCGGAAGCATTGTCGGCCAGGCAATACCAGACCTCGACGGTGCCCGGCCTGCTGCAGACCTTCGAATACGCCGCCGCCGTGATCGACACCTCGATGCCGCGCCTCGACGCCTCGGTGATGGAAAGCAGAGCCCAGGCGCGCATGGATCGCGCCATCAACCTGACCAAGGAAGACCCACTGGAACTGTGGGTGGTGATGGACGAGGCGGCGATCCGCCGGGTGGTCGGCGGGCCCGCGACGATGGCAGGCCAGCTCGACCGGCTGCTCGACGAGACCAAGCGCAAGAACGTGATCCTGCAGGTACTTCCGTTCGACGCGGGCGCGCACCCCGGCATGGCGGGCTCGTTCACGTTGCTCGACTTCCGTAATCCGGTCGATCCCGAGCTGGTGTACGTGGAGAGTATGTCGGTGCACGATCTGGTCGAGGGGCACTCCGAGATCCGCCGGTTCGGTGTGATCTTCGATCAGCTGCGGGCGATGGCGTTGAGCCCGCGTGACTCGGCGAAGCTGATCACCGAAGCACGCGACGCGATCACGCAGTCCGCGGCCGCTCAGTAGCGGCTGGCGCGGCGGAAACCGAGCGCGGCGGGTAGCGCGAAGACCGCGACCGCGCCGAGCGACCACGCCAGGGTGGCCAGCAACGGTCCGCGCACGGGTCCACCGAGCGAGAGTCCGCGCATGGTGTCGATGGCGTGGGTGAGCGGGTTGTGTTCCACGATCGGGCGCGCCCACGCCGGGTAGGCGATGAGCGGGACGAAACCGGTGCTGAAGAACATCATCATCGACGAAGCCAGCGAAATGACCTCCACCAGTGTGGCTTTCGCGGTGTAGACGGCCAATGCGGTGACCATGGTCGCGAAGCCGAGGCCGAACAGCACCGGGATGGTGAACAGCGCGATCGCGGCCGGTACACCCTGGGTGAAACGGAATCCGAGGGCGACACCGACTGCGAAGATCACCAAGGTGCACAGCAGGATTCGCACGCTTTCGGCGAGGACGCGCGCGAGCAGGCCCGATGCTCGGTGGACCGGCAGTACCCAGAATCGGGACAGCAGTCCTTCGTCTCGCTCGCGGCCCAGGGTGACGGCGCCGGCCAGGGAACCCGACATCACGCCGACCAGCGAGACCATCGGAACCGAACCGTAGAGGGCGTCGGCGCCCGCGAAGGACGAGACCTGTTTACCCAGTACGGCATTCAACATCACCAGCAGGAGCGCGGGGAACAGGAGGGCCTGCATCACTGTCAGCGGGTCTCTAGCCCAGCGGGTCAGCAGCCGCTTGGTCTGGATCATGGTCTGCGGCAGCAGCATTCGCAGGGACTCGGTGTGCCGGGTGACCTTCGGCATGGTGATGGTTGTCATGCGGCCCGCCGGGCGGCGTGGCGCCATGCCAGGCCGCCACAGACCACCAGGATGCCCAACGCCCAGGCCAGCCCTGGTCCGAGGGTCGCGATGTCCACTGCGCCCGCGTTGCCGGTGGAGTCGCCCGCCAGTGCGCGCAGGCCGTCGACGAACTGGGAGACGGGCTGGTTGCGGACGAAACCCTGGATCCAGCTGGGGAATTGGTTCGCGGGGGCGAAGCCGGTGGAGACCATGCCGAAGATCAGCTGGGGCAGGACCAGGATCTGGGTGGTGGCCTCGGGGCTGGCCGACATGCTGCCGAGTAGATCGGCGCCGCAGCACAGAGCAGTCGCGATCAACAGGGCGAACGCGAGGAAACCCACTGTGTGCCACCAGCTTCCGTAGAACCGGAAGCCGATGACGGCGCCGCAGACGAGCGCTGCGCCGACCGCGATCACCGCACGGTGGGCGGCCACGGTGATTCTGGCCGCGAAGGGCACCCAGCGGGGCATCGGCAGGGTGGCGAAACGGACGTCGAGGCCGTCGCGGGCGTCGGTGGCGGCGCGGAACGCGGCGGCGATGGCGCAGAACGCGACCGCCTGCATGACGATCATCGGCATCAGGAACTGGGCGTAGCTGCTCAGGCCGTGCCCGTAGACGGTCATCACGAGGTTGAGCGGCACGTAGAAGCCGATGGTGAAGACTGCGGGGGCCAGTAGGGCGGTGAAGATCTCGCCGGTCCTCCACGCCGGGCGGATCAGCCGTTGCGCGAGCACCCACCACTGCGTGGGCGCCACCGTCGGGGCGCGGTCGGTGCCGGGCTCGTCGGTGGTGTGCACGTGCCCATCGTGGTCGATGGGTGGTGTGGCGCCGGGGAACTCGGTCAGCATGTCGCGGGCGGGGTGGTGAGGATTCGGGCGATCTCGGGGAGGAGATCAGGGTTGGTGAGTTCGTCGGGGGTCGCGTCGAGGACGAAGCCGGTGACGGGGCCCTCGACGTACGGGCGCCAGTTGCGGACTGTGGCACCGGGGTCGGGGCGATCGGTGCCGTCGGGGTCGCGGCCTGCGATGCACACGGCGAGTTCGCCGGGGAGCCAGGCGGGGCGGTAGCCGGGCACCATGTGTGCGGCGGCGGCGCTCAGATCGGCGAGGCGGTCGAGATCGCCACCGGTGAGGTCGATCGCGAGCGCGGCGCTGACAGCAGTGGCCGTTACAGGCGCCTCGCAATCCGTTGTGCCGAGGTCGGCGCCCAGCAGTCGGGCGAATCCGTCGACGGACAGCGGCGTGGGTTCGGGGGCGGCGGGATCGGTGGCGAGGAGGACGATGCGGACGTGTTCGCCTGCCTCCCGGAGTTGCACGGCGATCTCGTGGGCGATGAAGCCGCCTGCGGACCAGCCGAGTAGCTGGTACGGGCCGTGCGGGGCGATGCGGCGGATCTCGGTGAGGTAGCGGGTGGCGTATTCGCGGATCGTGCGCGGTTCGGTACTCGCCTGCAGGCCGTAGATCGGGATATGGGGATCGAGGTGGCTGACGAGGGCCGCGTAGTTCCAGGCCAGGACCGCTTCGCCGGCCAGGCAGAACAGGGGCTCGCCGTCGACATAGGTGCTGCGCGGGCGGATCGGCAGCACGATGTCGGATGCCGTGGATTCGGCGCGCTCGTCGTCGGACTCGACCGGACAGACATCGGGCCGGTCTGGCGTCCACCCGCACGTGGACGGCGGGTCGGCCAGGTCATCGCGAGTGCGCACAACAAATGATACGTCGTACGAAACTCCCAGCAGCCCAACACTTTCGGCGGCATCAGCCGCCGACCGACCTCGCATCCGAATCTCCTTCGCCGACCCGACAACAGGTGTTGCAGTCCACTGTCGCGCAGGTCAGCCGTGGCCCCAACCAACCCCGGGGCCCGGACACGCCCACCCAGGTGGCGAGAAAACCACCCAAGGGTTTCGAGCGGCACCCGCACCGTGGGCGATCCGAGTCCACACACGGTTCGCACACCATGTGAGGTCGTGGATTCCGTCGGTGCTGGCCGCAAAGGTGCGTGTGGCCGTCAATAGGTGTGCGCAGGGAGGCTGCGTACACCTGACCACAGGTCGTCGATCAGGCGTTCGTAGGTGTCGGCGAGGTCGTCGAGGCGGATCCACTCGTCGTAGAAGACCGATTCGGGGGCGCCTGCCAGGGCGACGAAGGTTTGGGAGCAGTGCTGGGCGAGGCGGTCGACCAGGCCGCCGAGGGTTTCACAGTGTTCGTCGGCCGCGTCGGGCGGCACGGGGGCGGCGAGGATGACCCAGCGGTCGATCGCGCGCATCAACTGGGCGCGACGGCGGTCGATCCGCTCGGACTCGCTCAGCGGCGTTCGCTCGCGCAACTGGTGTAGCACCGCCAACTCGCCCGCGGCGTCGAGGATGGGGTGGTCATCGTGCGGCAAACCGCGGAAGGCCGCAAGGAGAACGTCGCGGCCGGGCAGCATCGCCTCTCGTGCCGAATGCCGCATGTCACCGCTCCCCCGCCGAGCCGCCGACGTCAACGCGCGAAACCTGCATCTGGCACACCTCCGGCTCGGGCACGACACCCCGGTGGAGGTGTCATCGCGTGCGGACGGAACGGCCCCGAACCCGCGCGGATCGCGCCCACCCGGCAACCATTCCGCCACCACTGTCCCTCACAATGCCCTCAGCGGAAGCGGTTTCTCCCCGGACATTCGAATTGTCCGGTACGCCTACCTTGTCCGCCTCCTACTTACTGCACGCGCAGGCTGCCGAAGAGGCCGTCTTTTTCGTCCTCCGGACCTGCCGTGAAGTACAGGGCGTTCGTGTCGCCAAGGCTTTCGCCGTTGCCGAACATCAAGGCCCACAGACCCTCGATCTCGACCGGCTTCGACTCACCGTCGCGCAGGTAGTCGACGAAGGTGCCGGTGGTGTCGTCGTAGGCGAGGACGCGGCCGAGGCCACCGAAGTTGCCGATCAGCAGCTTGCCCGAGAGCGCGCCGAAGTTCGACGGCGCGATCGCCACACCCCATGGCGCGTTGAGCCTGCCGCCGTCGTCGATGATGCGCACCAGTTTGCCCGCGGCGTCGAACTCGGCGACCTTGCCCTTGTCCGGCTTGCCGTCGGAGGCCTTGTCCTGGTCGGCGTCGAGGGAGACTTCTTCGCCCTTGTCGAAGGCCTTCTGGTCCTTCTCGTCGGGGGCGGTGACGGCGTAGGACACGAACACTCGGCTGCCGAGCGTGGTGATGTTGAACGGTGCCGGGTCGCCGGGCTTTGCCTTCTTGCCCTTCTCCGGCGAGGACGCGTCGATCACCTCGCCGGTAGCGAACGGGTTGGCGAAACCGGTGGTGGCGACCGGCTGCCAGTTCTTGTCGAAGGTGCGAACCTGCGGGTCGGTGCCGAAATCGGCGGCGAGGAGCTTGTCGCCCGCGGGGGCCAACGCGATGCCGAAGAAGGCCATGCCCTGCGCGGAACCGTCGAACACCTGGTTCGCGCCGCCGTCGCGGCGCACGATCGCGCCGTCGGGGGCCTGCTCGGTCCAGGCCGAGATCTTGCCCGAATCGGTGGCGAAGATGAAGCGCGCGGAACCGCCGAGCGGGATCGGCATGCCGTCCACATCGACCCACTGGTCGCGCACCACGAACAGGTCCGAGGTGATCGGCGCCGGGTTGAACACGACGCCGGTGGCCTTGCCGATGCTCTTGTCGGAGGTGTCGGCATCGGCGCCGGGAATGCCGACGAGCTTGAGCTGGTCCTGAGTCAGCTTCTGCAGCTTGGGGTCCGACGACTCCTGCACATCACCGAGGAACTGGAACGACTTGCCGCCCGCGCCGACCCAGAAGTGCCCGCCCGCCCCCTTCGGCCGATCGGCCAAGCCCCAGGCGTTGACCATGCCGGGCAGCGTGAACTGGGCGTGATAGGAGTCCTTGTCGGCGGCCAGGTTGGTCTGGCTGTAACGGTTGCCGTCCAGCGCGGCTACCTCGGTCGAGGGCTCGGTGTTCGAGCACGCTGCGGCGAGCAACACTGCCGCACCGAGTACCGCACCGCGCACCAGCCCGGACCGCACCCCGCGGGCACCCCTCACATGTCCGTTCACGTTCTGTAGTCCTTTCGACCTTCCGCCGCACGGCGTTCAGGCGAGGCTGACCTTATCGTGGCTGCTGCGGTGGTGTGCCGTGACCGGCACTCCGAACCACGGGTCTAAGCTGTCGGCCGTGGTCGAACCCTCCCCCGACATCGCCCCGCATCCCGACATCGCCGCTCTGGCACCGCTACTCGGTACCTGGCGCGGACGGGGGCACGGCGAATATCCGACCATCGAATCCTTCGACTACGTCGAGGAGGTCACCTTCGGGCACCTCGGTCGGCCGTTCCTCACCTACAAGCAGCGGACCAAGGCCGGCTCCGACGGTCGGCCGCTGCACGCGGAGACCGGTTACCTGCGCAGCCCGGCGCCCGGCCGGGTCGAACTGATTCTCGCCCACCCGACCGGAATCACCGAGATCTGCGAAGGCACGATCACCGAAACGGTCGACGGAATTCGGCTGGAATTCAACTCGACGAATATCGGTCTGAGCGAATCGGCAAAGCCGGTTACCGCGGTCGGCCGCTCGTTCCATGTGACCGGCGACGTGATCGACTACACGCTGCGGATGGCCGCCGTCGGCGAATCTTTGCAGCATCATCTCGCCGCAACTCTGCAACGCGGCTGAGTCACGTGTAATTCGGCAATTTACCCGAACATCACCTCTGATCAGCACATTTACGCGAGCAAAACCGGTAGTTCACCTTTTCATCACGGTGCGGTAGCGGTTGTGTTCGAACACGCCCGCACATAGGGCAACAATTGTGTGTCGCTTACTGCCGTCGCCTGTTGCCGTAGTAACTGCCGTTCTACGGTTATGCATCAGCTAATCCTCGGCCAATCGTTAGACCCCGCCAACACGTCGAAACCCTGAATGAGGGAGACGAAATATGAGGCGTTCCACTCTGATCTTGACCACTGCGGGGATGATTCTCGGCGGCGCCGCCGCCATCGACATCCTCGACGGCGCGGCCATGGGCGCCGCACCCGAGCCGGTAGTCAGCTACAACGTGCTGCACGACACGGCGTCCTCCCACACCGAGAGCACCTCGCTCGCGGTGGTGCGCGGTCTGCTGGCGACTCAGTAGCCTGCGGGTAAGGCGGCGAACATATCCCGGGTGGTGGCGACCGCGTTGTCGGAGCTGCCACCCTTCACCAGCAAGGTCGCGAACGCGATATCCCCGCGATAGCCGACGAACCACGAGTGCGATCCACCGTCGACCTCGGCTTCCCCGGTCTTGCCGTAGACCTCGCCCTGATCCCTGATGCGTTCGGCCGTGCCGCCGGTGACCACCATGCGCATCATCGACCGCAGCCCCTCGACCACCTCCGGCGCGATCGCGGGCCGCTCGCCGGTGATCTCGGTGGGCCTGCCCGCGATCAGATACGGCACCGGCGCGGCACCGTGGGCGACCGTCGCGGCCATCACCGCCATCCCGAACGGGCTCACCACCACACGTCCCTGTCCGATGCCGTCTTCAGCGCGCTGAACGAGGCCCTCGGCTTTCGGCACCGAGCCGGACATTGTCGGTAGACCTTCGACCTTGTAGTCCTGGCCGATGCCGAGGCGCGCTGCGGCTTGGGTGAGCGCGTCGGGTTCGAGTTTGCTGGCCAGCCTCGCGAAAGTGGTGTTGCACGAGCGTTCGTAGGCGGTGGCCATCGGCACCTCACCGACGGAGAACATGTTGTAGTTGGGGATGGTGCGTTCGCCGATGATGGTGCTGCTCGGACAGGCGAGCACGGTGTCGGGCGTGGCCAGCCCGGACGCCATCGCCGCCGAGGCCGTGACCGTTTTGAAGATCGAGCCCGGCGGGTACTGACCGCTGGTGGCCACCGGGCCGTCGCGGTCGGCGAACTTGTTCTGGGCCACCGCGAGAATCGCACCGGTCGACGGGCGGATCACCACCATCATCGCCTGCTCGGTGCGCAGGTCGACGGCGTGCTGGGCGGAGTTCTGGACGAATCGGTCGATGCTCAGCGCGAACGACGGCGCGGGTTCGGCCGCTTCCTCGTGCAGCACCGCGAGATCGGCGCCGTCGGCATTGCGGGTGACTACGCTCCAGCCCGCCTTGCCGTCGACCTCGGCGATCACCGTCTTACGCACCTGGGTGAGCAGATCGGGCGCGAACTTGCGATCGGTGGGCACCATGTCCCACTCCTGGGTCAGGGTCACACCGGGCAGGCCGATCAGTTCGCCGCCGATGGTTTCGGCCTCGTACTCGTTGAGCAGGATCACGGTGTGCGCGCCCTCGGTTTTGCGGGCGGCGGTGAGGATCGACTGCGGGGTGTAGGCGACGGGGTCGATGCGGCTCAGCGCGCCGGCGAGCGCACCCGCCACGCGGTTCGGGTCGGGGGCGTCTGCCACGGTGAACTTCACGCGCGAGACCTTGCCGGGAACCAGCACGTCGCTGCCCGCCGACTCGTTCACCCTGGCGCGTGGGGCCGGGCGGGTGCGTAGTTCCATGCTCTGGGTGTCGCCGAGTTCGGGGTGGATGTCGGCGGAGTTCCAGCGGACCAGCCAGCGTCCGTCGCTGCGGCCCATCTGCAATTCGCCGGAGTAGGTCCACTGGCGGCCCTTGGGCAGGGTCCACTCGTAGGTGTAGTCGACGGTCGCGGTGTCACCGTTCACGCGCGCGTCGCCCGTGCGGATCGACAACTTCTCCGCCTGTAACGCCTCCCACGTCGAAGTCAGTGCCGCCGTTGCCTTCTCGGGCGCGGTGGTGAGCGCTGCCGCCGCGGCGAGGTCGTGGTCGGCGAACGCCGTGGCGAAGGCGTCGGCGGCGGGCACCGGGCCTTGGGCACCGGAAGAACAGGCGGTCGCCGCGACGGCGAGGGCGGCCACCGCGCACGTGGTGAGCATCCGTGTCCTCATCGGCACCGATGGTAGCGGCGAACAGCCCGCTGACCTCGGCGCCACGCGCCAAAGTTTCAGTCCACCAGGACAGTTGCGAAGGTGGCGATCTGGCGGAATCCGACTCGGCTGTAGGCGCGGCGGGCGATGCTGTTGTAGTCGTTGACGTAGAGGCTCGCCGTACGGCCTGTTGCCACAACAGCATTGGCGACCGACGCGGTGCCCGCGGTGCCGACGCCCGCGCCTCGATGCTCCGGATGTACCCAGACGCCCTGGATCTGGCCGGTGCGTCGCGACAGCGCCCCGATCTCGGCTTTGAAGATCACCTCGCCGTCTTCGAAACGTGCCCAGGCCCTGCCGGATTCGATGAGACTCTTGATCCGGCGCCGGTAGCCGCGGCCGCCGTCGCCGGTGCGCGGGTCGATGCCGACCTCTTCGATGAACATGGCGATCGCGGCGCTCAGGTACCGGTCGATCTCGTCGGGCCGGACCCGGCGCACTCCCCCGTCGGCGCGCGCGGCGGCCGGTTGGGCGAGTGCGAGCAGGGGTTGGTCGGCACGTAACTCCCTGGCCGGACCCCAGGCTGGGAGCAGCATCTCCCACAGCGGGAGGGCGAGTTCCTGCCTGCCCACCACCGAGGAACATACCCGTGGCCAGCGGCCTGCCCGGTCGGCGAACGCGCGTAATGCCTGCTGGTCACCGCGTAACGGCACCAGGTTCGCGCCGGAGAAACACAGGGAGTCGGCCGGTCCGCCACGGCTCCACAGCTCACCGACACCGGTACGCGTATCGAGCCCGAATTCCTGCACGCGGGCGGCGATCATGCACGAGGCGACCGGGTCGGCGTCGAGGACGCGCAGCACTTCACCGAGATCTCGCACGGCCACCGGACGCGCGGGAGCGGTCTTCGACCGTCGCGTCGGCTCCAGCAGACTCCGCACGGCACCAGCCTGCCACGAAAGCACGCCGAGCGGTACGGGTCCGCCGAATCCGACGCCTGACCGTGAGTGGGGGTCGGTTCAGCTGACTGCGTTGATTGTCAGCTTCGCGAGGGTCTACGTGGTTACGCTGCGCTGCCGCCTCCGGCCCGCCGTCTCAGCTGACGGTGACGACCGGCTCGCCGCCGGGCTGCTCGCCCATTTCCTCGGCGATGCGCATGGCCTCTTCGATCAGGGTCTCGACGATCATGTGCTCGGGCACGGTCTTGATGACCTCGCCCTTGACGAAGATCTGGCCCTTGCCGTTGCCGGAGGCGACACCGAGGTCAGCCTCGCGGGCCTCGCCGGGTCCGTTCACGACACAGCCCATGACGGCGACGCGCAGCGGCACTTCCAGACCGTCCAGACCTGCGGCGACGGCGTCGGCGAGGGTGTACACGTCCACCTGGGCGCGGCCACACGACGGGCAGGACACGATCTCTAGCTTGCGCGGGCGCAGGTTCAGCGACTGCAGGATCTGCCCGCCGACCTTGATCTCCTCGGCGGGCGGGGCAGACAGCGAGACGCGGATCGTGTCGCCGATGCCTTCGCTGAGCAGTGCGCCGAAGGCCACCGCGGACTTGATCGTGCCCTGGAACGCCGGGCCCGCCTCGGTGACGCCGAGGTGCAGCGGGTAGTCGCTCTGCGCGGCGAGCTGGCGGTAGGCCTCGACCATGATCACCGGGTCGTTGTGCTTGACCGAGATCTTGATGTCGCCGAAGCCGTGCTCTTCGAACAGGCTCGCCTCCCACAGCGCGGACTCCACCAGCGCCTCGGGAGTGGCCTTGCCGTACTTCTCCAGCATTCGCTTGTCCAGCGATCCGGCATTCACGCCGATGCGAATCGGGATGCCTGCGGCACCGGCGGCCTTGGCGACCTCGCCGACGCGGCCGTCGAATTCCTTGATGTTGCCCGGGTTCACGCGCACCGCGGCGCAGCCCGCGTCGATCGCGGCGAAGATGTAGCGCGGCTGGAAGTGGATGTCGGCGATCACCGGGATCTGTGACTTCTTCGCGATCGTGGCGAGCGCGTCGGCGTCTTCCTGACGCGGACAGGCCACCCGCACGATGTCGCAGCCCGAGGCGGTGAGCTCGGCGATCTGCTGCAGGGTGGCGTTGATGTCGTGGGTCTTGGTGGTGGTCATCGACTGCACCGAGATGGGCGAATCGCTACCGACGCCGACATTGCCGACCATGAGCTGGCGGGTCTTGCGCCGGGGTGCGAGAACAGCAGCGGGGGCGGCGGGCATCCCCAATCCGATGGTGCTGGTCACGGTCGGCTGCCTTCTTTCGTACGGTTCGCGGAATGACCGGGCTTGTTGTTGCCGAGCTTAGTCGCGCAAGGTGACCGGGCGCCCTGTGAGGGGCACGACAGTGGATACCGTGCAGTTTTCGGCCGCCCCGGATCCGAGGGGCGAGACGGAACGCCGCAGGCGCAGTATCGCCCCTCGGATTCGGGGTTACGAGGCCGAAAACCCGCGGCGCCAGCCGCCGAGATTACCGCAGGGTGATCGGATTGACGATGTCGGCGGCCAAGGTGAGCAGCATGAACGCACCACCGATCACTACCGCCACATACGTCAGCGGCAGGAGCTTGAGGTAGTCGACCGGGCCGGCAGGGGTCTTGCCGAGCCAGCCGCGGATCATGTTGCGGGCCTTCTCGTAGAGCACGACGGCGATGTGACCGCCGTCCAGTGGCAGCAACGGCAGCAGGTTGAACGCGCCGAGGAAGAAGTTCAGGCTGGCCAGGATCAGGATGAACATGCCCCACAGGCCACGCTCGGCGGTCTCGCCACCGAGGCGGCTGGCACCGTAGACGCTGACCGGGGTCTCCGGGTCGCGCTCGCCGCCGGTGACGGCCTCCCACAGCGCCGAGACCTTCTGCGGCATCTTGGCCAGGGACTTCACTGTTTCGATGAAGAAGTCGCCGGTGAACGAGATGGTGGCCGGGATCGCGGCGATCGGGCCGTACTGCTGCGGCTCGGCGTAGTCGGGGCCGACACCGACCGCGCTCACCTCACGGCTCGGACCTTCCTTGGGCGAGCGCACGACCCGCTCCGGGGTGACCGGGACCGTGAGCGTCTGACCGTCACGGTCGATCGTGTAGGTGAAGGTGCCGGTCTGCTTCTGGGTTTCGGCCTGGAACTGCGCCCAGGTGGTCACCTCGACGCCGTTCACGGCCTTCACCACGTCACCGCGCTGCAAACCGGCGCGCTGGGCGGGCCCTTCGCCGGTGCAGGGGGCGAGGGTCTTCTCCGGGGTCTCCTGCGCGACACAGCCCATGGTGCCCATGGCGGTGGCAGGCGGCTGCTCGAGCTGCGGCAGACCCCAGCCGATCGCCAGCACGACCAGCAGGATGAACCCGAGCGCGAAGTTCATGCCGATGCCGCCGAACATCACGACCAGGCGCTTCCAGGTCGACTGCCGGTACATCGCCCGGTCGACTTCCTCGGGCTCGAGCTCGTCGAGCGCCGTCATGCCCGCGATATCGCAGAAACCACCGAGCGGCAGCGCCTTGAGCCCGTACTCGGTCTCACCGCGACGGACCGAGAACACCTTTGGCCCGAAGCCGATGAAGTAGCGGCGCACCTTCATGCCGGTGGCCTGCGCGGCCCACATGTGCCCGCACTCGTGCAGCGCGATCGAGATCGTGATACCAAGAGCGAACAGAGCGAACCCAAGCGCGAAAACCATGTTCTCCCTGCCGTGTTTGTTGGCGGCCGAACGAGCGAGTCAGGACGCGATGATCTTCGCGGCATACTCCCGTGCCCAGCGGTCGGCCGCTAGGACGTCGTCCAGGGTATCGGGTTCGGCGTGCCACCGGTCGGCGGCCTCTACCGCACGGGTGACGGTGCGCACAATCGTGGGGAAAGTGATCTTGCCGTCGAGGAAGGCCTGGACGGCGACCTCGTTGGCGGCGTTGTAGACCGCGGTGACGCTGCCGCCCGCTTCGCCTGCCTGCCGGGCCAGGCGGACGGCGGGGAAGACCTCGTCGTCGACCGGTTCGAAGGTCCAGGTGGCGGCGGTGCCGAAGTCGCAGGCGGCGGCCGCGCCGGGGATGCGGTCGGGCCAGCCCAGAGCCAGGGCGATAGGGAGTTTCATGTCCGGGGGGCTGGCCTGGGCGAGGGTCGAGCCGTCGGTGAAGGTGACCATCGAGTGGACGATCGACTGCGGGTGGACGGTGACGTCGATGCGGTCGTAGGGCACACCGAAGAGCAGGTGGGTTTCGATCAGTTCCAGGCCCTTGTTGACCAGCGAGGCCGAGTTCAGGGTGTTCATCGGGCCCATCGACCAGGTCGGGTGGGTTTTGGCCTCGGCGGGGTTCACGGATTCGAGCATCTCGGTGGTCCAGCCGCGGAACGGGCCGCCCGAGGCGGTGAGCACGAGGCGGTCCACCTCGTCGGCGCGACCACCGCGCAGGCACTGGGCCAGCGCGGAGTGCTCGGAGTCGACGGGCACGATCTGACCGGGTGCGGCTGCCCTCGTCACCAGCGAACCGCCCGCCACCAGCGATTCCTTGTTCGCCAGCGCCAGTCGGGTACCTGCCTGCAGGGTGGCCAGCGTGGGTTCGAGGCCGAGCGAACCGACCAGCGCATTGAGAACGACATCGGCTTCGGTGCGCCGGACCAACTCGGTGGCCGCGTCCGGCCCGCCGAGTTCGAGATCGAGCGCCTGCGCGGCGGCGGGATCGGCGACGGCGACATTGCGGGTGCCGGTGGCGGCCATCTGCGCGGCGAGCAGGGCGGGATTGCCGCCGCGCGCCGCCAGGCCGACCACCTCGAAACGGTCGGGATTGGCGGCGATCACCTCGAGCGCCTGGGTACCGATCGAACCGGTACTGCCCAGAAGCAGCACCTTCACCCGATCGGTGGACGGGGAACTGTCGTGCGCGGCACGCGTTGCGGGGTGGGACACGGGCCCATTGTGGCAGGGCTGCTGGCTACGACGGACGGTCGTATGCCACGATATGCTCACTCGCCCAACCAGAACTCGAGCCCTTAGGAGCGATCGTGGCAGCCACGGACCTCGATAAAGCCAGCACCGAGCGTGCCGTCGCCACCAGCGTCGACCCCGCCGAGGTGCCCTCGGCAGCATGGGGCTGGAGCGGTGAGTCGCGCAAGACCTTCCGCATCGCGGGATGGTTCGTCGTCGTGGCTCTGCTCGGCATGACAATCGGCAACCACCAGGGCCACGTCGAGGACCTGTTCCTTGTCGGCCTTGCCGGTCTGCTGGCTCTCATCCTGATCGTCGACTCGCTCACCCGGCGGATGCCGAAGTAGCTTTTCGAACGTCAACGCCTGCGGCAATTACTTGTGCCGCAGGCGTTTTCGTGTGTCAGCGGCCGCGTCGGGCGGGTTTGCGGCCGCGCGCGACCGGCTTCTTCGGCGCAGGCTTCTTCGCCGCGGGCTTCTTCGCCGCCGGTTTACGCGCGGGCGCCGCGGTGCGCTGTTCCGGTTCCGCCACACCGCCGCGTGAGCTGTTGGCCGAGCGTCCGCGCACGATACCGACGAACTCCTCGAGCAGATCGGTGTCGGTTCCGGCAGGCCAGGCCAGGGCGATCTCGGTGAACTCGGTGTCGCTGATCGGGCGGTAGACCAGGTCGCGGCGGTGGTGCAGGCGAGCGATCGACTGCGGCATGATCGCGGCGCCACCGACGGCGGCGACCATGGCGAGGGTGTCGACGGCCTGATCGAGATCGGCGGTGTCCTGGATCGTTTCGTCGGCCAGATCCGCGGGGGTGATCGAGTCGAGCAGCGACAGCGCGTCGTCCTTCTGGACGACCGCGACCGGCGTCTCCTGCCACAGCGGGATCGCGTTCGTCGCGGTCCGGTCGATGGGCAGCCGCACGAAACACAGGTCGACCCGGCCCTCGCGCAGCACCGACTCCTGCTCACCCTGCGCCACGCCGACGACCTCGAGCGGATGGTCCGGCAGTCGATCGCCCCAGATCCGCGCCCACTTCGACACCGTCACCCCGGGCACGAAACCCACCCGCAGGCTCGCGGGCGCGTCGGGCTTCTGCTCACGCTCGGCCTGGTCCTGCGCGCGGATCAGGTCCCTGGCACGCACGAGCAGGGCGGTGCCGTCGTCGGTGAGCTGGGTGGGCGAGGCGCCGGGGACGAACACACGGGTGCCGAGTTCTTCCTCCAACTCGATCACGGTGGCGCTCAGTGCTTGCCGCGGGATCCGCAGGGCCTTGGCGGCGCGCGCGAAGTGCAGCTCCTCGGCGACGGCGACGAAACGACGCAACCGGTCGAGGTCGATGGTGTCGGCGGCGGTGACGTCGAAGTCGCTCATTCTGACCAGAATATGGCACTCGCCGATCGGGTCGATCAGAGGTTGGCCAGCAGCGCGATCATTCCGGCGATCACGACCACCACGATCAGGAACACCGCGTAGGTGCCCAACGCCGACCCCCAGCCGCCGCGTTGCGGAGGCGGAACGGGAGCGGGTTGCTGCCAGTACTGCGGCTGCGGCGCGTACTGCGGCTGCGGCATCCGCGGCGGCATCGGCACCGGGTTGTACGCCGGGATGGGCGTTGCCGCCGAACTCACCGGACGCATCGGCGACATGCCGACGTACGGCTGGGCGTGCGCGCCGGAGGTGGGCCTGGCGAGCGGGCGGGCACCCGTGGTTCCGGTGCGCACGGCCCGCTGGGCGGCTTCGACGAACTCCTCACACGAGGTGAACCGGTCGGCGGGTCGCTTGGCGAGCGCACGGGCCATCACGGCGTCGAGCACCGGCGGCAGACCGGCGCGGCGCGGACTCACCGGCGGCGGAGGCGATTGCAGATGGCCGGTGATCACCGCGGCCGGGCTGGTCGATTCGTAGGGTGCGTGGCCGGTCAGCAGCGTGAACAGCGTGCAGGCCAGGGAGTACTGGTCGGCGCGGTGATCCAGCGCGGCGCCGGTGAGCTGCTCGGGCGCGGCGTAGGCGAGAGTCGCGGTGAACGAACCGGTTTCGGTCAGGTGGCCCGAGTCGTCGCGCAGGCGGGCGATGCCGAAGTCGGTGAGATACACCCGCTCCTGGCTGCTGGAACGCGCCAGCAGGATGTTGGCGGGCTTGACGTCACGGTGCAGCACACCCGCGCGGTGCGCGTAGTCGAGTGCGGCGGCGGTCTCACCGATGATCTGCAGCGCCCGGTCCGGCGGCAGGCTGTGTGGATCCAGCGAGGAGGCATCGATCCCGTCGATGTACTGCATGCTGATCCACAGCTGATCGCCCTCGATCCCGCGATCGAAAACGGTCACGATATTGGGGTGATCGAGCTGGGCGACCAGATCGGCTTCCCGCTCGAACCTGGCGCGGATCTCCTTGTCGGAGAACAACTCCCGATTCAGCAGTTTCAGCGCGGTCCACCGGGGCAGGCGTGGATGCCGGGCCAGATACACCGACCCCATCCCACCCTGACCCAACTGCCGGTCGATCGTGTAGCCGGCGAACACCGTCCCGTCAGAAACCATCTCTCTGACCCCCGAATCTCGCTCGTCGTCCGACGGGTGGACCCTACCAAAGCGCCGGTCGCGGCGTCGCGCGCATCGGCGAGGGGGTGAACTCAGCCCAGCGGAAAGCTCGCCACATCAGCGATCAGAATCGGCATGTTCGCCTCCACCGTGAAGCCGGGGTGTGGACTGCTGCCGGAACCGCGATAGAACAACAGCACCCAGCGGGCCCTGGCCGGTTCGGCGAACGTCGAGATGATCGCCGAACCGTTGTACCGGCCATCGGCGGACTGTTCCCTGCGGTCGTCGGTGCGAGTACCGCTCGTCGCCTGGCCGTGGTCCTTCGTTTCCCGACGGAACCGGGCGACAACCGCGGCGGCGGCCTCAGCCGTCGGATAGGTGTAGAACACGTAGTGGGTATCGACCATTTTCTCGTCGGAGCAGCTACGACTCGCCTCGTAGCCGTCGAACGTCTTCGTCCACGGATCGCCGTAGCCGAGCGGTTTCACCGTGGCCGAGCAGTTTCGGCCCCCGAAGCCGCGCCCGTAGCTGTAGCCGGCGGGCGTCATCTGCGGGAAGGCCTCGTGCAGGGCGTCCAAGTCCTTGTATCCCCGTGATCGCTGCAGAAAGTCGGCCAGCGCGGATTGCTCGTCCTGCCACACCCAGTACCCGAGCCCGAGAACCAGTGCCAGCACGACAAGCAGGACGATCGGCGCTCGGCTGCCTCGCCGCACCGGCATCGGGCGACCTCGGTACGGCGATGCGGGGGCGGCGTACACGGGCGGCGCATAACCCGAAGACGGTTGGGGCACAGCATGGTGTGGCAGGTAGTGATTCGGTTGCGGGAACTGCGGCATCGACTGCCCGGCGAACACAGTGGGCTGCGCACCGGTTCCGCTCAGCGCCCGTCGCGCGGCGGCAGCGAACTCCGCACAGGAGTCGAAGCGGTCGGCGGCGCGTTTGGCCATGGCCCGGGCGAGGACAGCGTCGAGGGCCGCGGGGAGATCCGGCCTGCGGGCGCGCAGTGACGGTGGCGGCGACTGGAGGTGTCCCTGGATGACCTGCACGGGGTTCGTCGCCTGGAACGGGGCCACGCCGGCCAACAGCGAGAACAGGGTGCAGGCCAGGGCGTACTGATCGACGCGATGGTCCAGGTGGGCGCCGGTGAGTTGTTCGGGGGCGGCGTAGGCGAGGGTCGCGGTGAACGAGCCCGTCTGGGTGAGGTGGTGGACGTCGTCTCGGGGGCGGGCGATGCCGAAGTCGGTCAGCAGGACTCGTTCTTTGCCGTCGGTGTCGGCGAGCAGGATGTTGGCCGGCTTCACGTCGCGGTGCAGGACACCGTTGCGGTGGGCGTGGTCCAGGGCTGCCGCGGTGGCCTCGATGATGTTCAGGGTGCGGTCGGCGGGGACGGGGTGTTCGATGGTGGCCGCGTCGACGCCGTCGACGAACTGCATGCTGATCCAGAGGCGCCCGTCGTCGACGCCGCGGTCGTACACCGTGACGATATTCGGGTGCTCGAGTTGCGCGGCGAGGTCGGCCTCCCGTTCGAACCTCGCCCGAATCTCGTTGTCGGCGAACAGCTCCGGGTTCAGCAGCTTGAGCGCGGTCTGCCGTGGGAGGCGCGGATGGCGGGCCAGATACACCGATCCCATCCCGCCGCGTCCGAGCTGACGCTCGATCGCGTACCCGGCGAAGACATCACCCGTCGTCAGCATGGTCCCCCGTTGTCCGGTCGAATCGGTCCCCGGCCGACTGCGAATGCCGACCCCGACAAACCTAACGCCTACAGACGACGGCAGCGCGAATGGCCCGACACCGTGCCCCCTGAGTTCGCCACGCCGCGGTCAGATCTCGACCCGCACGCCCATCGACCGCGCGGTGCCCGCCACGATGCGCATCGCCGCCTCCACATCGGTGGTGTTCAGGTCGGGCAGTTTTCGAATTGCGATGCGGCGCAATTGCTCCCGGCTGATCGACCCGACCGGTTTGTGGCCGGGTTGTGGCGAGCCGGGCTGACCGACGGCCCTGCGGATCAGCGACGCGGTGGGTGGGGTTTTGAGCCTCATCGTCCAGCGTTTGCGGGCGTCGATCGTGATGACGGCGGGGATGATCTCGCCGCGATTGTCCGCGGTGGCGGCGTCGTAGCGCCGTTTGACTTCGAACGGTGGGACACCGGTGGGGCCGAGCATCTTGCCGAGGATCATCAGCGAGGCATTGCCCGCTTCGAGCTCGAGAGTGACTGTGACAGAGGCTGTTTCGCGCGCCATAGTCAACGATCTCGAACGCGGGCGTCGATCCGGTCCCGCGACGATAACGTCTGAGCCGCAGCCATTCGGTTCGCGCGGGCAACGTTCGCCTGTCACTGTAGTCGCGTGAAACGTGACGTTTCCGCCCACTTGGAGGTCGCGGTCCATGCCGATGCGGTGCTGCAGTGTCAGATCGCGGTGGCCCGCACGCCCGGACAGGACCTGTCCGAGTCCCTGACCTGCTCGCTGGACGGGCAGTTCCTCACCCCTCGCGAGATCATCGGGTCGCACGGGTCCAGGATCCACGTCCTCGACGTGCGCGCGGGCACCCTGCGGATCGACTATCAGGCGACCGTGCGCGGCATCGCCTTCATCGAACCGCACTCCGACTACGACCTCGCGCTGTATCGACGGCCAAGCCGCTACGCGGAGTCGGACAAGCTGCTCGGCTTCGCGGCGGCCGAATTCGGTTACGGCATAGCCGATCCCGAGGTAGCCAACCGTGTCGCGGCGTGGATCGGCCGACGGATCACCTATGTCCCCGGCAGCAGCACGCCCATCGACGGCGCGGTGGAAACCCTGCTCTCGGGCACCGGCGTCTGCCGTGACTTCTCCCACCTGATGGTCGCGCTCCTACGCGCGGTCGGCGTACCCGCCCGGGTCGCAGCGGTGTACGCGCCGGGCTGCGTGCCGATGGACTTCCACGCCGTCTGCGAGGCCTACATCGACGGCAGATGGCGAGCCTACGACCCGACCGGCCTGGCACCACGCTCGAGCCTCGTCCGCATCGCCACCGGCCGCGACGCCTCCGACATCGCCTTCCTCGACAACCACGGCGGCGACATCACCCTCAACGTCATGTCCGTCAACGCCTTCGTCGAAGGCCCACTCCCCTACGACGATTTCGTCACGCCGACCAGCATCGTCTGAGAGTCGAGCTAGCCCTCTGCGGCGAGCTGACCGCAGGCGGCGGCGATCTCCTGGCCGCGGGTGTCACGCGCCGTGCACGACACGCCCTGGGCGATCACGCGGCGCACGAACTCCTTCTCGACCGGCTTCGGGCTGGCGTCCCACTCGCTGCCCGGAGTCGGGTTCAACGGGATCAGGTTCACGTGTACGAGTGGGCCGAGGGCCTTGTGCAGCTTCTTGCCGAGCATGTCCGCGCGCCACGGCTGGTCGTTGATGTCGCGGATGAGCGCGTACTCGATCGAGACGCGGCGCCCGGACTTGTCGGCGTAATACCGTGCGGCGTCGAGTACTTTGGCGATGGACCAGCGATTGTTCACCGGGACCAGGGTGTCGCGCAGTTCGTCGTCGGGGGTGTGCAGCGAGACCGCCAGGCGCACCGACATATTCTCGTCGGCCAGCTTGCGGATCGCGGGTGCGAGGCCGACGGTCGAGACCGTCACCGAGCGCTGCGAGATGCCGAGACCGTCGGGCGCGGGCGAGGTGATCCGGCGCACCGCGTTCACCACGCGCTTGTAGTTCGCGAGGGGCTCGCCCATGCCCCTCGTTTTACAAACGCTCTGACCAGCCGCATCCCTGCTCAACAGCCTTCGCGCACGGTAGGCTTATGCGAACGGCCGACTGACAAGACGAGGAGCAGGCAATGCCA
Organism: Nocardia sp. NPDC058705; assembly: GCF_042749305.1. NCBI lineage: Bacteria > Bacillati > Actinomycetota > Actinomycetes > Mycobacteriales > Nocardiaceae > Nocardia > Nocardia sp. NPDC058705. The sequence continues at coordinate 39,273 of NZ_JBHYRN010000002.1, forward strand.
GACAGGAAGTACAGCAAGCCTGTCGTGATCCCGGAGAATCTGCGGTTCCTCAAGGGCCCTACCAGCGGGATCGTGCACCTTCCCAGTCATCTCGATTGGTCGGGTAACGCCGACTACGACCTGGACCGGCCAGGTCGAATCGTCGATCTCTACCGCGCGGTTATCAACGAGGCCATGAGTCCGAGCGATCTTCATACCTACCTCAATCAAGCGGTGCTCAAACAACTTTGGTCATACATCTGGCTGCCTGCGGCAACCAGGTGCGCCTGGGAAGTCAGCTTCCCTGAACTTGCTGAACTCAGCCGCCTGGCGTCGGCGTAGACGCGTGGAACCACGCCACCGTCGACTCACGGAAATTGCACTGTCCGTCGCGGGTGATCACGGATTCGCGTTGGCCGGCGGCTACGCGATCCGAGCCCATGGCATGGGCAACCGGCCGAGCGGCGACGTCGACCTCTTCACCGATTGGCATCGCAGAGCCGACTTCCCCGGCGCTGTCAAAGCCGTAGTCGCCGCTCTCGAAGAACATGGATATGTCGTGACTACCGCGATGACCGGCGAAACCTTCGCCCGCCTGCTGGTTCATTCCGCGAAAGAACCCAACCTAGAACCCGACAAACTTGAGATGTCGGCCGACTGGCGAGCCCACCCTCCGGTCCTGCTCGACGTCGGGCCAGTCCTTCACCCCGATGACGCCGTAGCCAACAAAATGTGTGCACTGTTCGGGCGAGCTCTACCCCGCGACTTCCTCGACATCGACGCCGCGATCACCAGCGGCCGATACAACCACAACCGACTGCTCGACTTAGCCAAGAACGCCGACAGTGGTTTCGATGACCACCTCTTCGCAGACGCACTTGGCGCACTCACCCAGATTACCGACGACGCCTTCGCTGAGTACGACGTGCCATCAGAATTCACCACTGCCATGCGCCGCCGATTCGCAATCTGGCGACAGGATCTTCAAAATCCATGAGTTCATCAGGCGACGCACTTCGATCAACCGTGGAGTCCCGTGACAGGAAACGCATCCAAGCTGGCTACCCGACGCACGAGGATGTCTACAGACACCTCTACAGCGCAGTGTTGGCACTGTATCGGGACGATCGAGAACTCATCGACTCCAATGTCCACGAGCAAACTCTCGGCTCCCGAATTGGTCTACGCCTCGCCAATTCAGTCGAACGGCCGGGTAGCAGGCTGCGCGTAGATCCAGAGTACAACCGCAAGGGCACAAGACCGAAGATGATCTGCGGTAACGGCTTGGTCGGCGAGAGACCAGACCTAGTGATCCATGTCCGCGGCACCAATGAGTCGAATCTGCTGGCAGTGGAAATCAAGAAATCCGCTAAAGATATACAGGATGACCTACAGAAATTGCGTCGGCTGCAATCCGACCCATTCAACTACCACGACACCGTGCTACTGATCCTCGGCGATGCACCTCGGTGGCAATGGATTAGAAGCGATCCGGGACTCACCGAGATCCTATTCGAGTAGACGCTATTACAGTTGGGGTAAGTTCAGGATCCGAAACCGAGGTGACAGCAATGCATCTCGGCCTCCCATGACCGCGACGCTATCCGGCATCCAGCGGAAACGAAACGGCGGCATTTCCTATTCCTCGGTCAAGGACGGTATCCAAGAGGCTGTCGTCCTCAACGAGGTCGACCAGCTCTGCCCCTGACCGAAACGGCCAAGTGCACAACGTCGCAGCACGGTCATCTGGGGCTGACATAAAGCTCTCAATACTGCAAGCGGTGCCCGGAGGAAGAGAGTGCTGACGGCAATCGGTGCCTAGACCGCAAGGCATCCGCCGCTACAATCCAAGAAGAATAGGCTCGAACCAGCAACCAGTCGGAGGTCGCCAACTTTGTGGCTCGATGCGGATGGTCGCAACCTTGCGATCGGAGACCCAGTTACGCTGGTTGGGGCGATTGCAGGTCGCGCCCATTTAGGGCGCGGTAAGCACGGCGCCGTGGCAGGTTTCGGGCGAAAGTATGTTCAGGTAGTCATCGATAGCGGTGCTCACTATATGGCCGGCGAACAAGTTAGGGTCGAACCTGCCGACCTTCTCTACGGCCACAGTGGGTACCAGAACCATTCCGACAAAATTCGAGTCATCGAGGATGACCTCGCAGGCGATCGTATTGACGAGCTCCTTCAACTCGGTTGCAACTGCGGCGTAATCACCGCAGATCAGGCGGAGCAGCTGGTACAGCTATGGAAGGAGACCCGCTTCCCGCCCAAACCCAATGCCGAGTCGGCCTAGCCTCGATCCTTCTCGGGGCTGAAGTGCTGGCCTGAGCGGCTTCGGATTGGTATTTCGATCGTAGTTTCCCGGCCATAGGCCGCAGTGCATGCCAAGGCCGACAAGCCGGCGTTCCTGCGTCGGCTGAGGCAATCGGCGCGATCTGTCGGTGCTGCCCGCTGAGTGGTGTCAGTTTCTACCGGCCTTGCAACGGCCGGTCAGCTCCCTCGCGCCGCAACCACGTGATCAGACGGGCGAACAATACGGAGAACAACTCGACCATCACCGAATTAGACGCCGAGACCACCACCGGCGACACGATACCCGTTGCTGCTCAACAACTTACGGGTCATCCCTTTTAGGCGAGAGCCTCGATAGTCATCTTGGCGAGATGCTCCGTCTTGGTCGCATTCTTGAACAGGCTTACGGTGTATCCGCCGTATTCGGCCTCGCCCTTCTCCGTCATCGTATGCAGAGCATTCACCGTCAGTTCCGGCACTTGCGCGAGGATGAGACTCCCGATGCCCGCGTACCCGAATATCCCGACCAAGTCGCGCTGGCGCAGCCCTTCATCGAGTAGCGACGCACTACGACGACTCGTCTGCGTTGGCAGACCTGGCTATGTATCGACGAACAGCGTCTTCTCAAGTCGCGCTACCGAATCCATGTGCGTCCGCATGGCGGGGTCCAATACCCAGCACTGCGGGGTATACCGCTCAAACCCCAGAGATTCCCAAGTCCGTCGTACCTTCGCCAGCTCTTCCTCGAAGCGCGGATGCTCGGTCAGGCCAGTCTGATCGTCCCGCTCCTTCAACAGCTCGATCGGGAAAGGATGAGTGGCCACCACACCGGCAGATTCAGCGAAGAGCCGAAGAATGCGACTGATAAGTAGGCGACCCACTCCGCCACGACCCCGCCAGGTCTCCGCCATGTAGACCCGGTCGATCAGGACGGCTGCGGAGTTCACGCCTTCGATGATCTCATCTAGGTCAGGATGGAAGCGATTGTCGCCGCCGAACAGAAGTGCGAAATGCGAGTAGTCCTGCGACAGGCCGTCAAGAAGGTCAACGATGCCGCTCTCGACGATGTACGGATCAACCAGCAGACCGTGCATCCTCAGCACCGTCCATCGCTTCTCTGGTTCGCCACGTTCGTCAGTGTGAACTACAGAGAGGCCAAGCGGTGCGTCGTCGGCTGGGATGTCATCGACGGAACTGACTGTGTACGTGGCAGTCCCAGTCCACTGCATCAGCCCCGGATCGTTGTAATGGCCGACCACGGGTGCGGAGATGTTGACGTTCACATCGAAGGACGCCCAATCGATCTGACGTTGTGGTGTCATGGCGCAATCCTATTGATCTGCAACCAAATTGGCACGTGTAGATGCGGGAAGACGATCCCGAAGGGACGTCGCCGATGCAGGCCTCATCGTCCAGCCTCGTCCAGATACGCCAAATCGCGGAGCGTCGACAGCTATAGGTGCTTGTGCTACGTCTCAGTGGCCTGGTCAAGCAAACCGGCCGTTCGCGAGAGCCACTCACAGCGGGCTCCAAGCCAATGAGGGTCCGGCTGTCCCTAGCCCTCGGCCGCGAGTTGACCGCAAGCTGCCGCGATTTCCTGGCCGCGAGTGTCACGCACCGTGCACGACACACCCTGGGCGATCACGCGGCGCACGAACTCCTTCTCGACCGGCTTCGGGCTGGCATCCCACTCGCTGCCCGGGGTCGGGTTCAACGGGATCAGGTTCACGTGTACGAGTGGGCCGAGGGCCTTGTGCAGCTTCTTGCCGAGCATGTCCGCGCGCCACGGCTGGTCGTTGATGTCGCGGATGAGCGCGTACTCGATCGACACGCGTCGACCGGACTTGTCGGCGTAATAGCGTGCGGCGTCGAGTACTTCGGCGATGGACCAGCGGTTGTTCACCGGGACCAGGGTGTCGCGCAGTTCGTCGTCGGGGGTGTGCAGCGAGACCGCCAGGCGCACCGACATATTCTCGTCGGCCAGCTTGCGGATCGCGGGCGCGAGGCCGACGGTCGAGACCGTCACCGAGCGCTGCGAGATGCCGAGACCGTCGGGCGCGGGCGAGGTGATCCGGCGCACCGCGTTCACCACACGCTTGTAGTTCGCCAGGGGCTCACCCATCCCCATGAACACGATGTTGGACAGCCGACCGGGACCGCCGTGCACCTCACCGTCGCGCAGATCGGCCGCGGCCGCGCGGACCTGGTCGACGATCTCCGCGGTCGACAGGTTGCGGGTGAGCCCGGCCTGCCCGGTCGCGCAGAACGGACACGCCATACCGCAGCCGGCCTGGCTGGAGATGCACAGTGTGTTGCGGTCGGGGTAGCGCATGAGCACGCTTTCCAGCAGCGTGCCGTCGTGGGCCTTCCACAGCGTTTTGCGGGTGTCACCCTCGTCGCAGGCGATGTTGCGGACCACCGACAGCAGCGGCGGGAACAGGGTTTCCGCAACCTTGTCACGCACGTCGGCGGGCAGGTCGGTCATCAGCGCCGGATCGGCTTGCAGGCGGCCGTAGTACTGGCGGGCCAGCTGATCGGCCCGGAACTTCGGCAAACCCAGCTCCTGCACCGCGGCCTTGCGTTCGTCCGAATCGAGATCGGCGAGGTGGCGCGGCGGCATACCGCGGCGCGGGGCATCGAACACGAGGGGCAGGGAGGTGGCCATAGTTTCACCATTGTCCCAAACGCCACGTCGGGCCCGCCACGCCGGGCGACATTATCGAGAAGTTGCGTGCGCGAGCGATAGCAGTCGGCAATGATCGGACTATGAGCACACACGCGGAATCCGGTGCGTCACCGGCCGAACACGACCCGCCGACCACCGAACACACCGACAAGCACAGCAAGGCGGTCGAACCCGCGAAGACCGCACCGGTCACGCACGACGCCGTGCACGGATCGCGCACCGGCTACACCTGGATCGCCCTGATCGCCGCAGCCCTGCTCGGCATCGTCCTGCTGGTCTTCATCATCCAGAACCTCGACAAGGTCCGCACCGAGCTGCTGTTCTGGAGTTTCGAGCTGCCACTTGGCATCACCGTACTGCTGTCGGTGATCGCGGGCGCGCTGGTGATGGCGCTGGTCGGCGGGGTCCGGATCCTGCAGTTACGCCACGCGGCGAAGAAGTCGCTCTAGATCAGCGCGCTGAGGACCAGCCAGGACACGAACGCTGAGGGCAGCATGGAGTCGAGGCGGTCCATGATCCCGCCGTGCCCGGGCAGCAACGTGCCCATGTCCTTGATGCCGAGTTCGCGCTTGACCTGCGACTCGATCAGGTCACCGATGGTCGCCACGGCCACCAGGCCGACACCGAGCACCACACCGATCATCGAATTCGCCTCGAGCAGCAGCGTGACGGTCAGCAGACCGCCGATCACGCTGAACACCAGCGAACCGCAGAACCCCTCCCACGACTTCTTCGGGCTGATCGCGGGCACCATCGGATGCCTGCCGAACAGCACACCGGCGACATAGCCGCCGACATCGGAGCACACCACCAGGATCATGAAGGTGAGCACCCGCAGGTTGCCGTCGGGTTCGAGCAGCAGCAGCGTCGAGAACGCGGCCAGCAGCGGGATCCAGGTGAGGGTGAACAGCGCGATCGCGGTGTCACGCAGAAAGTTCTTCGGTGCGGTACCGAGGCCGTGGTCGAACAGGCGCCACACCATACACACCAGCGCGGTGGCGGCGAACGCGCCGAGCACCCCGCTCGCTCCCCACGGCCAGCCGAGCCAGAACACCGCCTGGCCGCCGACCAGCAGCGGAATCCGCGGCACCAGCACGTCGGCCTCGCGCAGCCGCTTGGTGACCTCCCAGGTCGCCACCCCGACGCCGAGCCCCGCGACCGCGATGAACACCTTCGGGACGAAGAGCAGGATCGCGATCAGCGACAAGCCGAGCGTCAGCCCGACCGCCAAGGCCGCGGGCAGGTTGCGCCCCGCCCGTGAGGTCGGAACAGGTGGCTCCTGCGGCGCGGCAGCAGTCTCCTCCACATCCGGCGTGGGATCCGGTGCCGCCCCGGTGGCGGCGGCGTCTTCGGCCACGATTGTCCCGTCGCTCAACTCGTCGTTCCGTTCATCCCCCGCACGAGCGGGACTGGCGATATCTGGCGCTCAGACCTCGAGCAGTTCGGCTTCCTTGTGCTTGACCAGCTCGTCGACCTGGGCCACGTACTTGGCGGTGGTCTTGTCGAGCTCCTTCTCGGCGCGCCCGACCTCGTCCTCACCCGCTTCGCCATCCTTCTGGATGCGACCCAGTTCGTCCATCGCCTTGCGGCGGACGTTGCGAATCGAGACCTTGGCGTCCTCGCCCTTGCTCTTGGCCATCTTGACCATCTCGCGGCGACGTTCCTCGGTGAGCTGCGGCACCGAGATGCGCAGGATGTCCCCGTTGTTGGTCGGGTTCACGCCGAGGTCGGAGTTGCGGATGGCGTTCTCGATCAGGCCGAGCGAGCTCTGCTCGTAGGGCTTGATCACGACCATGCGCGGCTCGGGCACGGTGATGCTCGACACCTGGGTGATCGGGGTGAGCGAGCCGTAGTACTCGATCAGCACGCGGGTGAACATGCCCGGGTTGGCGCGACCGGTGCGAATGCTGCCCAGGTCGTCCTTCGCCACCGTGACGGCCTTGTCCATCTTCTCTTCGGCATCGAAGAGCGCTTCATCAATCACGACCGAATCCTCCACAGCATCGTCATCGTCATCGTCCGCGAATGCGGGGTCACGACCGAACCAGGGTGCCGATGGGTTCACCGGCGACCGCACGGGCAATATTGCCCTCGATCAACAAATTGAACACCAGCATCGGCATCTGGTTGTCCATGCAGAGACTGAAAGCGGTGGCATCGGCCACCTTCAGGCCCTTTTCGATCACTTCCTTGTGGGTGATCTCGGTGAACATGCTCGCGTTGGGGTCGACGCGCGGATCGGCGTCGAACACGCCGTCGACCGCCTTGGCCATCAACACCACCTCGGCGCCGATCTCCAACGCACGCTGGGCGGCGGTGGTATCGGTGGAGAAGTAGGGCATGCCCATGCCCGCACCGAAGATCACGACGCGTCCCTTCTCCAGGTGGCGCTTGGCGCGCAGCGGCAGGTAGGGCTCGGCGACCTGGCCCATCGTGATGGCGGTCTGCACGCGAGTGTCGATGCCCTGCTGCTGCAAGAAGTCTTGGAGGGCGAGGCTGTTCATCACGGTGCCCAGCATGCCCATGTAGTCGGAGCGTGCCCGCTCCATGCCGCGTTCTTCGAGCTCGGCGCCGCGGAAGAAGTTGCCGCCGCCGATCACCACGGCCACCTGCACGCCGGTCTCGACGATCTCGGCGATCTGCTCGGCCACCGTCTGCACCACATCGGGGTCGAGGCCGACACCGCCGCCGCCGAACATCTCCCCACCCAGCTTGAGCAGCACCCGGTTGTATCCAGGGCGGTCGTTACCCGGGTCCGTCATGGGTGTCGGTCTCCTTCGGCGAGGTCGAGAGTGGGGCGAGCAGGCGGCATCCATCCTGCCCTATCAGGTTGCGGTCACCCAGAAGTGGGGTCACCTCGGTGCACGAGGAAAGCCCCTCCAGCGCGGCATCACACCGCGCCGAAGAGGCTTTTCGTCATGTCAGGCGGATCAGGCCTGGCCGACCTCGAAACGAGCGAAACGCTTCACGTTCACGCCCGCCTCTTCCAGAAGCTTCTTGACAGTCTTCTTGGAGTCGGTGACGGCGGCCTGCTCGAGCAGCACGACGTCCTTGAAGAAGCCGTTGACACGGCCTTCGGTGATCTTCGACAGCGCGGCTTCGGGCTTGCCCTCTTCGCGCGCGGTTTCCTCGGCGATGCGACGCTCGGCGTCGACGACGTCGGCGGGCACCTCCTCGCGGGTCAGGTACTTGGCCTTGAGCGCGGCGACCTGCATGCCGGCGGCACGCGCGGCATCGGCAGCGGCGTCGCCGGTGCCCTCGTACTCCACCAGCACGCCGACGGCGGGCGGCAGGTCCGAGGCACGCTTGTGCAGGTAGGTGGCGACCGGGCCGTCGAAGGACACGACGCGACGCAGTTCCAGCTTCTCGCCGATCTTGGCCGACAGCGCCTGCACGGCGTCGTCAACGGTGCCGTCGGTCAGCTTGAGCGCCTTGAGAGCGTCCAGGTCGGCCGGCTTGGCCGCGGCAGCCGCGGTCACGATGGCCTCGGCGAGCTGCTGGAACTCGGCGTTCTTGGCGACGAAGTCGGTCTCGCAGTTGATCTCGACCATGACGCCATCCTTGGCGATGACCAGACCCTCGGCGGTCGCACGCTCGGCACGCTTGCCGACGTCCTTGGCGCCCTTGATGCGCAGCACCTCGACGGCCTTGTCGAAATCGCCGTCGGAATCGGCCAGCGCGTTCTTGCAGTCCATCATGCCGGAGCCGGTGAGCTCCCGGAGCCGCTTCACATCAGCAGCGGTGTAGTTCGCCATATGTGGCGACCCTCCTCGTGTGTGGGGTGCTTGGGTGTTAACACCACCTTGCCGACCGCTTCTGAATTCAGAAGGGCCGGCAAGGTGAACGTAAAGCTACCGGTCAGCTCAGAAGTCGGCCGGGGTGTGCTGTGCCGGGTCGGCCTTGACCTCGGCCTCGGCCTCAGCCGGGGTCTCGATCGGGGTCTCGGCGGCTTCGACAGCCTCGACGACCTCAGCGGCCGGGGTCGCCGAAGACAGGAGCTCCTGCTCCCACTCGGCCAGCGGCTCGCCTGCGCCGGCTTCGGGCTTCGCGTCGCCGGAAGCCTGGCCCGCGCGGGCCTGCACGCCCTCGGCCACCGCGGAAGCGACGACCTTGGTGAGCAGTGCGGCGGAACGGATCGCGTCGTCGTTACCCGGGATCGGGTAGTCGACCAGGTCGGGGTCGCAGTTGGTATCCAGGATCGCGATGACCGGGATGTTCAGCTTGCGCGCCTCGCCGACGGCGATGTGCTCCTTGTTGGTATCGACGATCCAGATGGCCGAGGGAACCTTGGCCATGTCACGGATACCACCGAGGGTGCGATCCAGCTTGGTCATCTCACGCGTGAGCATGAGGATTTCCTTCTTGGTGCGACCCTCGAAGCCACCGGTCTGCTCCATGGCCTCGAGTTCTTTGAGGCGCTGCAGGCGCTTGTGCACGGTGGAGAAGTTGGTGAGCATGCCACCCAGCCAACGCTGGTTGACGTAGGGCATTCCGACGCGCAGCGCCTCGGAAGCGATCGACTCCTGGGCCTGCTTCTTGGTACCGACGAAGAGGACGGTGCCACCGTGGGCGACAGTCTCCTTGACGAACTCGTAGGCCTTGTCGATGAAGGTCAGCGTCTGCTGCAGGTCGATGATGTAGATGCCGTTGCGGTCGGTGAAGATGAACCGCTTCATCTTCGGGTTCCACCGACGAGTCTGGTGGCCGAAGTGCGCGCCGCTGTCGAGCAGCTGCTTCATAGTTACGACAGGCATAGCCTTCGTATCTCTCTTTCGTTGCCGGTTGACGCAGCCGATCGGCGATCGACTGCCCTGGCGCCACCGAAACCGCCGGACCCGATTCGAAGAATCCGGGACCAGCCGACGATTTCCCTGTTCATCCGTCGGAGAACTCGCGCTGACATGCCCTCGCGGACCGTCTGCATTGCGAGCGACGACCGGATGGACGAGCACGGGTGGCGCGCGAAGTCGGTCCGTGCTGTGCACACGCAATGGCTGCTGAGCACAAACCGCTTGTTCAGTCTACGCGGAGAGGGGCCAGGGCCGAAATCGCCCCTGCGCATCGACCGCCCATTTCGTGGATGAAGTAGGAGATATCCACATATGGGAAAGTTGTCCACAATCCCGAAATCGTTGTCCCACTGGGGTTATGCGACGCCCAGAGTGGGGGCATGAACACACTGACACGCACCCTGATCACCACGTTCCCGCTGCTCTGCGCGGCGGGAGTGGCTGCCGCACCGGCGGCCGCGCATCCGAATCCGGCCGATTCGGGGGCGTCTCCCGCGGTCGCTCGGCCCGCCGAGCCGGTGCCGAAATGCGCCGACGGTGGGGTGGTGCTCGCCCACCCGCCGACGCGACGGAGCACCGATCCGAGTGTGCCACCGCAACGTGCGGCTGCCCCGGGCACGGTGCCGTCAGCGCCGCCGAACCCCCAAGACGGACCTCGCGCAACAGGCGATCAGGCCCCACCTACCGGTTCACGTGTCGCGATTTCTGTGCAGCTTTCGATCGGGTCGACGCAGGACGGCGCGAGGGAACCGTCGCCTGATCGCGCATCCGGTGTCGGTCCTGCGGGCTCTTGCGGCCGGACACCAGCCGTCGTGCCCGTGACGGTGCCGCGGCGTGAGCTCGTTCCCGCGCCCGTGCCGGTTCAGATCACGACCCATGACCTCGGTTCAGTGCCCGGCCGACCTCAGGGCGTGGATCAGAGTGCGGGGGCTCGGTCGGAGATCGCGATCGTGGTGCGGGCCGGGGGCGGGACCGGGTCGGCGGCGGAGTTGCCCGCTGTCCTACGGGAGATGTTGCAGTCCGTGGCCGCTCAGCAACGCGTTCCTACGCCCCGACCCCACCGCTGAGGGCGCGGTGTCCACCAGGTTCACGGCCGGTCGCCACGCGGTGAGTCGTTCTCCGCGCGCAACTCGCCCTCAGCCCGGCACCAGGCTGTGGCCGACACGCACCCACCAGCCCGACACCAGACCGTCGCCGGCATACACCCAACGACCCGACCTGCACCAGCTCGACGCCAGACCGTGGCCGACGCGCGTCGGCCGGTCCGATCCGCGCTTGTCCCGACCATCACTGGAGCTGCCTTCCGTAGATCAGGTGAGTCGCCCCGGGCCCGCAACCGTGGTGTGGCCGGGCATGCTCGATCGCGAGCAGTATTCGAGCAAGCCCTCGAGATCGCGGCGCGCGGCGCGCAGGGTGCGGGCGACTCTCGGTCGGGTGCTGGGTGTCGTGTGCTTGGTGGCGATCGTGCTCAGCGGGGCGGTGCCTGCCGACGCGGCGCCTGCCGACGCGGCGGAGTCGGGGGCGTTCGGTTGGCCGTTGCGGCCGCGGCCCGCGGTGGAACGCCGGTTCGACAAGCCGGAGCGGAATTGGCTCCCGGGGCATCGCGGGGTGGATCTGGCGGGTGTCGCCGGGCAGTCCGTGTTGGCGGCGGGCGAGGGCATCGTGGTGTTCGCAGGGAAAGTGGCGGGCAAACCGGTGGTGTCCGTCGATCATCCGGGCGGCTTGCGCACCACCTATGAACCGGTCGAGGCGAAGGTCGAGGTGGGAAGCCGGGTGAGCAGGGGTACGCCGATCGGCACGCTGCTGGCCGGACACGAGGGGTGTCCGGCCGCCGCCTGCCTGCACTGGGGCGCTCGCCGCGAAACCGGCGCTCACAACCGGCGCGAATACGTCGACCCGCTCGGACTCCTGCACGAGGTGCCGGTCCGCCTGAAACCACTGGAGACATAACGTGACGAACCACTCCACCACCTGGGCCCTGAACCGACCGCCCAGAGACGACAATCGAGACGTGTCCAAGGAATCAGCGCCCTTCACCTACGCCGAGGTCGGTGCCACCCGCACCACGATGCCCGTCGGCTACCACAAGTTCCGCAATCGTCGGCCACTCGGCCACGGCCGCGACCTGTTCGACCGCGTGGCTTCACACATCCTCGACTTCGGAATTCAGAAGGACGTCGGCACCTTCCGCGACTCCGATACCGAAACAGCGCAGCCCGGAACCGAATTGACGGTCGCACTCCAGATCGGACCACTGACCTTCAACGCGCCCTGCCGCGTCGTCTACGTCCTCGACGAACCCGACCGGCGAGGCTTCGCATACGGCACGCTGCCCGGGCATCCCGAGGTCGGCGAGGAATTGTTCGCCGTCGAGTACGACCCGACCGACGACACCGTCTACGGCCTGATCACCGCGTTCTCCAAGCCGGGCACCTGGTATGTCCGGCTCGGCGGCCCCGTCGTCCGGTTGATCCAGCGCTGGTTCACCCACCGCTACCTGAACACCTTGCCCACCAACGACTGACGCCGCCGGCCGTCAGAGCAGTGCGGTCAGCGTGTCTGCCTCGGCGGTCAACCGATCACGGCGATCGACCGCGCCCAGTCGGTCGTATTCGGTTGCCGCGACGCGTCTTTCGTCGATCTCATGACGAACGATCGCTTCGATCTCGACGTCGGTGAGGTCGCGGCGACTGACCTCCGCCGCACCGAGGCCGACCGGACTGTCTTCCAGCGCACCGGCTTTCACCTCACCGGCATCGACTGCCTCCGCGTTGTCGATCGCCGCCATGGCCGAGCGGATCGCCGAGACCGCGTCACGGTCGCGGGCCTTCATCGCGGGCTTCAGCGCGGCACGCAGCCGCTCACGCAGGGAAGTCACGACCTCCACACTATTTCCGGTGCCGCGGAGCGTCGACCGAATTCGCGTTCGGTGGTAGACGCGCCACACATCCCGATCGTCTGTTGGACCACGACGCACGGGAGGAATCAGGACGGGTGATGCGGCGGCGTGCTCCGCGCTACCCGTTGAACAGCACACTGAGAACGGCGATGAACGCGAGGATCGCGACGGCGACGGTGGTGGTCGCGACAGGTCGGTCACTGATGCCCGCGTGGCCGCGGTCGAGCGCGTGGCCGCGCAACCAGCCGACGCAGGCCAGCAGCAGGGCAACGGTGGCGGCGGCGAGTGGAAGCACCACCATCCGCCGACTGTCGGTGGTTGCCTCGTGCGCGAAGAGCAGGGCGCACACCGTCGCGGCGAGAGAGGTGCGCCGCCAGGCCAGCGCGGTGCGCTCCATGGCCAGACTCGGTGCGGTCACGACAGCACCACCGCCAGACAGGCGAGTGCGGCGACCACCGCGACACCGACCGACAGGCCGGGCACCAGGAGCGTGCCCGGCAGTGGTCCCCCAGCGCGCATCGCGTGGTTCACCCGGCGCCAGTGCCAGAAGGCGATGACGGCGACGACCAGCGACAGGACCACGCAGATCATCGAGATGGGTCCGGCGAATCCGGCCAGCCGGGTCGGCTGCACGAGGGTATGCACCGCGACACCACCCGCGAGCAGACCGAGCGCGGTCCTGATCCACGCGAGGAACGTGCGTTCGTTGGCGAGGGTGAACCGATAGTCGACCTCCTCCTCGCCGTCCCCGGATTCGGCCCCGACCTCGGGCAACGTCACGACCACCACCTCCTGGTCCCATCATGCGCCAGATCGACCGATCCGACCGCGACCGCCATAAGCGCGGCGCCGCCGGTCCTATCTCCTCGGTCTCGACGGCACAGTCGCACACTGCGGAAGAGGCTTACCGATCAATGTCACCGCGCCACGCGTCTCTCGCTCACCGAGCTGCGCTCGGTCCGCCGTGGTCCGACTACAGGCTCGTGCGAGGCGACCCGGCACCTGATCGTGCTGGTCGCGAATCATTCGAAGTCACGATGTACGCCCGGGTGAGCTCGGCGCGAACCCGACGAGCTGATGGCTCTTACCGGGTTCACGCGCGGGGGTGGGCCTGGTCATGGACGCGTTTGAGGCGTTCGACGGAGACATGGGTGTAGAGCTGAGTGGTTGCCATGCTGGCGTGGCCGAGGAGTTCCTGGACGACGCGCAGATCGGCGCCGCCTTCGAGCAGGTGGGTGGCGGCGGTATGGCGTAGGCCGTGGGGGCCCATGTCGGGGGCGCCGGGGATCGCGGCGATCACGTCGTGGACGACGGTGCGGGCTTGGCGCTGGTCGAGGCGGCGGCCGCGTTGACCGAGGAGCAGGGCGCGGCCGGAGTGGTCGTTGACCAGGGACGGGCGACCCGCGCGCAACCAAGCGTCGAGGGCGGTGTCGGCGGGGCCGCCGAAGGGCACCGAGCGTTCCTTGTTGCCCTTGCCGAGCACACGCACGAGGCGCCGCTCCCGGTCGATGTCGTCGATATCGAGACCGCACAGCTCGCTGACGCGGATTCCGGTGGCGTACAACAGCTCCACGATCAGCCGATCGCGTAGCGCCATCGGATCCTGCTGTGCCGCCCCGGATTCCGCCGCATCCATGGCCTGCTCGGCTTGATTGCGCCCGAGCACCGCGGGCAGTACCCGATGCGCTTTCGGGGCCTGCAGGCGCAAACCCGGGTCGACCTCGAGTCGCCCGGTTTCGGTGAGCCACGCGGTGAAAGTCCTTGCCGCCGAGGCCCGTCGAGCCAGCGTCGTCCGCGCCACTCCCGCCGCCGCGAGCTCCGCCAACCACGACCGCAGCAACGGCAGATCCAACTCCCGCACCGCCGAATCCGCCGACCGCGCGTACAGATGCTCCAGCAACGACCGCACATCCCCCAGATACGCCCGCACCGTATGCGCCGACCTGTTCCGCCCCAACCGCAGATGCCGCCCGAACTCGGTGAGCAAAGCGGTCAGATCATCAGGCAACACATCCATGTCCCAACCGTCACCCTTCCCCGTCCCCCACGCAACCCACCACGCCGCCGCCGACCCCGAGCCGCCAGTCACGAACCTGCTCGAATCGTGCCGAGTAGCAGCAGGCCCGCTCTCGCCAGAACGCGGACGTACCCACCTCGCCCGCTCGCCGGCAGCACCTCAACTCGCCCGACGACTCGACGTCCGAAACCACCCGTCGGAGTCGCAGCCGACCAGGTCGGCCAGTTCCAGACTCGGTAGGACCGCGCGGACGGTGGCCAGGTCCAGACCCGATTGTTGGGACAGTTCCCGAGGTAGACGGGAGCCGATGACGGGTAGAGCCGCGTAGATTTCGGCTTCGGCGCCGCGCAGGTGGGCGGCCGGGTCGGTGGTTGTGCCCTCGGCGACGGGAAGTCGGAGGGGGCCTGCCTCGTCGATGATGTCCTCGGCGCGGGTAACCAGGAGTGCCTCGCCATCTCTGATCATTCGGTGACAGCCTGCGGACGATGCCGATCCGACCGGTCCTGGCACCGCCATGGCCGGCCTGCCGAGCCTGCGTGCCCATTTCACGGTGTTGCGGGCACCACTGCGCAGACCCGCTTCGACGACCAGGACACCGTCACCCAGGGTCGCGATCAATCGGTTCCTGGCCAGGAACTGGTGTTTCTGGGCCGAGAGGCCCGGCGGATATTCGCTGACGACGAGACCACTCTCGGCGATGGCGGCCAGCAGTCTGTCGTGTTGGGCCGGATACGGGCGATCGACGCCGCAGGCGAGGACCGCCACTGTCCGCCCACCGACGGCCAGTGCCGCCCGATGCGCCGCGGCATCGATACCGAAGGCGGCGCCGGAAACAATCGTCCAGCCCCGGCCGGACAGGTCGCAGGCGATCTCGCTCGCCACCTGCAGCCCGTATCCGCTGCTGCACCGCGACCCGACCACCGCGACAGCACGTTCGGATGCGGCATGCAGCGAGAGCGGACCCCGCGCCCACAGCACCAGCGGGACCGCCGCCTCACGATCGCGTTCGGTGTCGAGCTGGTCGAGTCCGAGCATCCGCCAGCCTGGCCATTCTTCGTCATCGGGCGTGATGACCCGCCCACCCAGGCGGTCGATGGCTTCCAGATCCTTTGCCGCTGAGTCGATTTCATGCCGCGAGGCAGTGGGTCCGCGCAAGGCGGCAGGCAGCTCGTGCTCGCGAACAGCACGGGCGGCCTCACACACCCCGACCGAGGCGATCAGTGCCGACAGCGGTGCGCACGGCCCCTGCACCACCCGCGACAGATATACCCAGGCGAGCCGTCGTTCGTCCGGTTCGCCGTCCAGATCCACCCCGGCACCGACCGCACGCACCCCACTCATTGCGCACCTCGCTGTCGAAAGTTCAACGATGCCATCACGTCCTGCACGGTGGGCATCTCGCCCTCGCGCAGATCACAGACCGTCCAGGCGACCCGGATCGCCCGGTCGGCGCCACGAGCCGACATGCGCCCGAGCCGCAACGCCGCCTCGATCGGCGCGATCGATTCCCTGGGCAACTTGAACCGCTTTCGCAGAATGTGGCCCGGCACTTCGGCATTGGTCGCCCACCCGTCCCCGCTCCACCGCTGCGCTGCACGGGCGCGAGCGTCGGCAACACGCGCCGCCACGGTGGCACTGTCCTCGACCTGTTCGTCGCCGAAGGTCGCACCGGCCTGACCGTGCATCTGAACCCAGATATCGATGCGATCGAGTAGCGGTCCCGACAGTTTTCCCAGGTAGCGGCGCCTCGCCAGTGGTGCGCAGATGCAGTCCACATCGCGGGCGGGCGCACACGGGCAGGGATTGGCCGCCAGCACGAGTTGAAAACGGGCCGGATATCGGGCGACGCCGTCTCGCCGGGCGATGCGCACTTCGCCTTCCTCGAGCGGAGTGCGCAGTGCCTCCAGCACTTTGGTGCCGATCTCGGCGCATTCGTCGAGGAACAACACTCCGCGATGCGCCCGACTCACCGCACCCGGCCGTGCCATGCCGGAACCGCCACCGATCATGGCGGTCACCGAGGTCGAATGATGCGGTGCGACAAAGGGAGCCAGCGTGAGCAACGGCTGTTCGGCCGAGAGCGACCCCGCCATCGAATGGATCGCGGTCACCTCCAGGGATTCCGCCTCCGACAGGGGCGGCAACAGCCCTGGAAGGCGTTGCGCCAGCATCGTTTTGCCGATCCCGGGTGGCCCGGTTAGCAACAGGTGATGTCCGCCCGCGGCGGCGACTTCCAGCGCCCACCGCGCCTCGTCCTGACCGACCACATCGCTGAGGTCGCCACACGGCGTCTGCGTCCCCGGCACGACTCCGTCGGGTTCGACCAACTTGCCTTCCCCGCGCAGCCACGCCACCACCGCCCGCAGACTCGTCGCCCCGAGGACCTCGATCCCCTCGACCAGCCCCGCTTCGGCGACGGCCTCGGCAGGCACGACCACCGTGGGCAACCCTGCCGCGCGGGCCGCGATCACCGCGGGCAACACGCCGCGCACCCGCCGAACCCGGCCGTCCAGGGCCAACTCCCCCAGCAGCACCGTTTTCACCAGCCGCTCGCCGGGTACCGCCCCGGAGGCGTCGAGGACGGAAACGGCCAGCGCGAGGTCGTACACGCTGCCCACTTTCGGCAATGTCGCCGGCGAGAGCGCCAGGATCACCCGCCCGTCCGGCCACTTCTCCCCCGTATTGGCTACCGCCGAACGCACCCGATTGCGTGACTCCTGCAGCGCGGTATCGGGCAGACCGACCAGATTCACCGAAGGCAGACCCTGACCGATATCGGCCTCGATCTCCACCAGTTGCCCGTCGACGCCGGTGACCGCCACCGACAACGCCCGTCCGAGTGCCATCAGAACGCCGCGGTCAGATGATCGATGACCGGCCCGCGACCCCGCGGGACCAGCACCGACACGACGTCGAAGCGAATCCGCCGCCACGGCCCGCCCTGCTCGGCCAACCACAGCAATGCGAGCCGACGGATCCGCTGTTGCTTGCTGAAGGTGACCGCCTCTGCGGGCGTGCCGAACCCCAACCCCGACCGCGTCTTCACCTCGACGAACACCGTGGTCGAGGGGTCCTGGACGATCAGGTCCAGCTCACCGTATCGACACCGCCAATTGCGGGCGACGATCTCCATGCCCGACTCGCACAGATACTGCGCGGCCAGCTTCTCCCCGTATGCGCCGAGCGCCTGTTTGTGTGCCATGTGCGAAAGCATGGCCACACACCCACCCCTGGCCGCTCCGCGCGACCTGGGCAAACAGAAAACCTGTGGATAACTGCCGCCCTGTGGATAACTACTCCGGCAAGCGCAGGTCCGGCTTCTCCAGCTCCTCGATGTTCACGTCCTTGAACGTGATCACCCGCACGTGCTTGACGAATCGTGCCGGGCGGTACATGTCCCACACCCAGGCGTCGCTCATCCGCACTTCGAAATACACCTCGCCGTCGGCGTTCTGTGGCCGCAGTTCGACAGAATTGGCCAGGTAGAAGCGCCGTTCGGTCTCCACCACGTACGAGAACTGGCCGACGATGTCCTTGTACTCGCGGTACAACGACAGTTCCATCTCGGTTTCGTACTTCTCGAGGTCCTCAGCACTCATCGGGTGGGATGTCCTCCTGCTAGCAGCGCCGCGTTCATTGGTGTCATCATCGCGCATGCGCCGCACGGGAAGCCACTCGGCTACCTCCGGGCACTTCCAGCTCGCGCACATTCCGCCATGAACGGCGGTGTTCTGTGCTCGGTCCGAGCTGCCGAAGAGCCGTGGTGTGCTCGGGCGTGTTGTACCCCTTGTGCGCGGCGAAACCGTAGCCGGGCAGCTGCGCGTCGAGCTCGACCATCATCCGGTCCCTTGTCACTTTCGCCAGGATGCTCGCCGCGGCGATGCAGGCCGCGGTGCCGTCGCCGCCGATCACCGGCAGCGAGGGTGCGGGCAGGCCGGGGACCTTGAATCCGTCGGTCAGGATGTAGCCGGGGGTGCGTGCCAGGCCTGCGACGGCGCGGCGCATGCCCTCGATATTGGCGACGTGGATGCCGATCGAGTCGATCTCCCATGCGGGCACTACCACGACGCTCCAGGCCAGCGACAACCGCTGAACCACCGGGAACAGCTCCTCACGGGCCGCCTCCGTGAGTTTCTTGGAGTCGTCGAGCCCGGCCAGCTTGTCGTAGGCCTTGGGCGCCAGCAGGCATGCGGCGACCACCAGCGGACCCGCACAGGGTCCGCGCCCCGCCTCGTCGACACCGGCCACCGGCGCGAGGCCACCGCGCACGAGCGCCGCCTCCAGCGTGCGTAGCCCACCCGCGCGGCGCATCACCATCCGCGGCGGCCAGCTGATCCGATCCTGCCCCACAGTTCGATTGTCCCGTCGCGTCAGTTCTCCTGGGCGTTCCGGGTACACACTCGACCCGAAACGCCCGTCCTCAACGTGTCAGTTCTCTTGCGCGTTCTGGGTCTTCACTGGACCCATTCGGTTCGGGGGCCAGATCTTGAAGACCGTCTTGCCACGGACGTTGTCCCCCGGCACCGTGCCCTGCAGATCGTCGCTGACGTGGGCGCGCGAATCGGCCGACTCGTTGCGGTTGTCGCCCATCACCCACAGATTGCCCTCGGGCACCTTCACCGGACCGAACACCCGACCCGCCGGGTACACGGCGTTGGGACGATCGGTGTACCAGGGGTAATCCTTCTTGATGTACGGCTCGTCCAGCGGTTTGCCGTCCACCATCACGCGGCCCTGCGGATCGCAACACTGCACGGTCTGCCCGCCGACCGCGATGACGCGCTTGACCAGATCGTTCTCGTCCGGCGGAACCAGTCCGAAGTAGGACAGGAAGTTCTGGATTCCGCGCACCACGGAATTGTCGGAACGCACCGACTTGTAGTGCCCGTTCCACGACGGCGGTCCGACGAAGACCACCACATCGCCCGGCCCGGGTTTGGAGCCGTAGTAGCTGATCTTCTGGACGTAGATGCGATCACCGATCAGCAGCGTGTTCTCCATCGACTGCGAGGGGATCACATACGGTCTGCCGACGAAAGTCACCATCAGCGCGGCGATCACCGCCGCGATCACGACGAGGATCGGCAACTCCTGCCAGAACGGGCGCTGCTTCTTGTCGCCGCGCTTTTTTCTGCGCCGCCCACCGTCGTCACCCGAATCGGACACCGACACCGAACCACTTTCGTCTGCCACGCCGAACAGAGTAGCCCGGCACCCCGACGTGAGTCGGGTACCGGGCTACCTGAAGAAATCTGCTACTGCGAAGTGCTACTGCGAGATCAGCGCTTTTCCTTGATCTTGGCAGCCTTGCCGCGCAGGTCGCGCAGGTAGTACAGCTTGGCGCGACGCACGTCACCACGGGTCACGACATCGATGTGGTCGATGTTGGGGCTGTGCACGGGGAAGGTGCGCTCGACACCGACGCCGAAGGACACCTTGCGGACCGTGAAGGTCTCGCCGATGCCGCCGCCGTGGCGCCGGATCACGACGCCCTTGAAGACCTGGATGCGCTCCTTCGAGCCTTCGATGACCTTCACGTGCACGTTCAGGGTGTCGCCCGGACGGAAGTTCGGGACATCGCTACGCAGCGACTTCTCGTCGACGAAATCAAGGGTGTTCATTTTCCACCTTTTCGGATTCTTTGCGTGAACAGAGGAACCTGGCGGCACTCGCGCGCTCGACCGGTTCATGCTCAGAACAGGAGTGCTCTCGGACATGACTCGTCCAAGGCAACCGGTTCATTGTGCCAGACCGGGTTGCCGCGACTGAAATCGGCCTCACTCGCCGCCGTGCTGGTCGGAAGTCGGGTCGTCGAGTGCGGAGTCGCTCCGGCGGCGCGGCAGCAGATGCGGGTGCGGCAGCGGGGCGGGCGGCGCCGCGACGACGGTGCGCGCCAGCACGGCCTCGGCGGCGGTGCGTGCGTGTTCGACATCGGGTTTGCCCGCGATCAGGTCCTGGACGAAGATCTTCGCGCGGATGACCGGTCGACGATACCGCCGCTCGCGGGCGATGGCCCGGCTCATGGTCTTGGGCCGGTTCCCGTAGCGCCAGCGCGCCCACGGCGCACCGGGCCTGCTCAAACGCACGGCCCCCACCAGCAGCAACGGTGTGAAGAACATGCCGAACAGCCCGGTCCAGATCTTGCCCTTGGCGATCACCACCGCGGCGAGCGCCAGGTTCACCACGACCGTGATCGCTACGGCCACCCGCACCCCGACCCCGGCCGATTCGCGGAATTCGTCGTAGTCGAGGAATGTCGCCGGCTGCACGCCGAGCAGCAGTAGACCGGTCACCGCGAGCGCGACGAATACCGCATCGACCGAAGTGCGTCCCTGTTCGGACCAGTACACGTCACGCAGATAGAAGATCAGCGCGAACTCGTCGAGCACCAGCGCCGCACCGATCCCGAAGATGGCCGAGAGCACGCTGGAGGTGATCTGGGTGGCGTCCTCGGCGGTGGCGATCAGCCCGATGCCAGAGAGCAGGACCGTGATCACGCCGAACACCATGTGGTGGATGTGGGTGTCGCCGGCCTTCACATTGCCCGGCCACCAGCGCACATTGGCCCGGATCATGCGCACGCTGATCCGGATCACCACGAAGCCGAGGATGAACCCCAGCAGGAAGCAGAGCAGGGGCAGGCGGCCGTGCGCGATCACCTCGTCTTCGAGCCACCGTCGCATGCCGCCTGCCCTGTCGTCGCGTGTCTACTTGTTGCCGAAACCGGCCGCGCGCAGTGCGTCGGCCATCGAGCCGGTCGGTGCGGCGGCCGGCTTGCGCTGGTTGCCGCCGCCGTTGCCCTGACGTGCTTGGTTGCGAGCCGGGGAAGGACCGCGACCGCCCTGCTGACCACGACCCTGGCCGCGCGACGCACCGCCACCCCGATTGTCCCCCTGCGCGGGCTTGCCCGGCTCGTCGTCGAGCCGCAGGGTGAGCCCGATCCGCTGACGCGCGACATCGACCTCGAGGACCTTCACCTTCACCACGTCACCGGACTTCACCACTTCGCGCGGATCCTTGACGAAGTTGTGCGACAGCGCGGATACGTGCACGAGACCGTCCTGGTGCACGCCGACGTCGACGAAGGCGCCGAACGCGGCCACATTCGTGACGACACCCTCTAGGACCATCCCCGGCTTCAGGTCAGCCACCTTCTCGATACCGGCGGCGAATTCGGCGGTCTTGAACTCCGGACGCGGATCCAGTCCCGGCTTCTCCAGCTCGGCGATGATGTCGCTGACGGTGGGCACACCGAATTTCTCGTCGGTGAAGTCGACGGGCTTCAGTGCGCGCAAGGTGCTGGTGTTGCCGATGACCTCGGCCATCTCGCGGCCGGTGTGCTCGAGAATGCGGCGCACCACCGGGTAGGCCTCGGGGTGCACGGCGGAGGTGTCGAGGGGGTCGATACCGCCGCGGATGCGCAGGAAGCCCGCACACTGTTCGAAAGCCTTGGGTCCGAGGCGTGGAACCTCGAGCAGCGCCTTGCGGCTGTTGAACGGCCCGTTCTGATCACGGTGGGCCACAATGCTTTCCGCCACCGACGCCGACACACCCGACACGCGCGAGAGCAGCGGCACCGAGGCGGTGTTCACGTCGACGCCGACCGCATTCACCGCGTCTTCGACGACCGCGCCCAGCGAGCGCGCCAGCAGCGTCTCGGACACGTCGTGCTGGTACTGGCCGACACCGATCGACTTGGGATCGATCTTCACCAGCTCGGCGAGGGGATCCTGCAGACGCCGGGCGATGGAGACCGCGCCGCGCAGCGACACATCCATGTCGGGCAGTTCGGCCGAGGCGTACGCCGAGGCGGAGTACACCGAGGCGCCCGCCTCCGACACCACGATCTTGGTGGGCTTGTTCTCCGGTATCCGCGAGATCAGTTCCACCGCAAGCGCATCGGTCTCGCGTGAGGCGGTGCCGTTGCCGATGGCGATGAGCTCCACGTTGAAGCGGGCGACGAGCGCGGCCAGCACGGCGAGCGACTTCTCGGTCTGCCCCTGTGGCTTGTGCGGGTAGATGACCTCGGTCGCGACGGCCTTGCCGGTGGCGTCGACGACGGCGACCTTCACACCGGTGCGGTAACCGGGGTCCAGGCCCATGGTGGTGCGGGTGCCCGCGGGCGCGGCGAGCAGCAGGTCGCGCAGGTTGGCGGCGAACACGTCGACCGCATCCTTCTCCGCTGCCTGCCGCAACCGCATTCTGGTGTCGATGCCGAGGCTCACGGCGAGCTTGGTGCGCCAGGCCCAGCGGACGGTGTCGAGCAGCCAGGAATCGGCCGGACGTCCCTTGTCGGCGATGCCGAAAGCGACCGCGATGCGTCCCTCGTAGATCGTGCGCTCGCCGGGCGCGGGCTCCTCGGTATCGGCCTCGAGATGCAGCGTGAGCATCTCCTCCTTCTCCCCGCGCAGCAGCGCCAGGATCCGGTGCGAAGGCAGCTTGTGGAAGGGCTCGCTGAACTCGAAGTAATCGGAGAACTTGGCCCCGGCCTCCTCCTTGCCCGCGCGCACCGTCGAGGTGACCTGGCCGCGGTTCCACATCAGCTCGCGCAGCTCACCGACCAGGTCGGCGTCTTCGGCGAAGCGTTCGACGAGGATCGAGCGGGCGCCGTCGAGCTGTTCGGCGGTGTAGCCGGCCGGATCGGTGTTCGGGTCGCCGATCAGCGCGTCGGCCACCGGCTCGTGTCCGGCTTCGCGCGCGATCTGCGCCTTGGTGCGGCGCTTGGGCTTGTACGGCAGGTAGATGTCTTCCAGGCGCGCCTTGGTCTCGGCGAACATGAGCTGCGAGTGCAGGGCGGGATCGAGTTTGCCCTGGCCGCGGATGGATTCGATGATCGCGCCGCGGCGCTCGTCGAGCTCACGCAGGTAGCCGAGCCGTTCCTCGAGCTGACGCAATTGGGCATCGTCGAGTCCGTCGGTGACCTCCTTGCGGTAGCGCGCGATGAACGGCACCGTCGAACCGCCGTCGAGCAGTTCGACGGCGGCGCGGACCTGGGTCTCGCGCACCCCCAGTTCATCGGCGATCCGCCTGCCTACGCTGGCGATGGTGGTCGTGCTGTCGGCGATCTCAGGCGCTGTCGTCACAGCCGCAGAGACTACAGCTCCACACCGACAGCCCGCTGACACCCAGGTCAGCGGATCGTCGTCACCTCGGGTTCGGTGATCGGCCGATCCAGCACAGTGTCGGCGTTTCCGCGCAGGAACTTGTCGAACATCGCCGCCACATAGCTCCGCACGAGCGCCGCCATGCGGTCCGGGTCGATGGTGCCGATGTAGGTCGACGCGGCGGGCCGGGCGACGGCCGGGACGAGCGACGGCATGTCGGTGAAGTCGTAATGCGCCGAATTCGCAATGGCCAGATGACGTTTCCAGCCAGTGGCCCGCTGCCAGAACGCGTCGAAGGACGGATTGCCGTCGCCGACTTCCTCGATCTGACTGCTGGTCAAGACCAGTGTCGGCCGGTCGACGCCTTCGGTCACCGCGCGACCGAAGGCCTCGTCCACCCCGATCTGCCCGTCCAGGTCTACGGCGGCGTCGATGCGACGATCCTCGTGCATGGCTTCGACGGCGGCGTACCCGCCGGAGGAATGTCCGACGGCGCCGACTCGGTCCAGGTCGAGTACCCGGCCCAGATCGGCGGGCAGAGCATCGGATTCGGTATCGGGATTCGTCCCCGCCGCCAACGCGGTGAGCGAGTCGAGGACGAAGCGGAAGTCGAGCAGCCTTGCGGCGATGTACTTTTCGCGGATGGCGGTGTCGAAGCCGTTCGGTGCCGCGGCGGGTCGTACGATCCGGCCGCCGGGGAACTCGACGGCCGGACCCGACTCATAGGTGTGGTCGATCGTCACCACCACGTAGCCACGCGAGGCCAGGTCTTCGGCGAGCCCGGTACCCAGAATTCGCGAGACACCGGCGCCGGGGGTGTACAGCACGACCGGATATGTGCTCCCGGCACGCGCGGGCGCCTCCCGGTGGGCGTGCGTCAGTGCGCCGGGGAGCTCGACACCAAGGGTCTTCTCCAGTCCGGGGATCAGTTCGGTCGACACGTAATGCGAACGCGGATAACGGTTCACGTCGGTCGCCGGGTAGAATACCGACACCATCAGTTCCCTCGACCGGTCCGGCTGGAACGGATCGGGCCGTGCAGCATCGACCAGGTGCAACGTCGTGGCGCCGACCGGCAGCGGGCCGCTCGGGCTCGGGAGCACACCGACACCACCCGGTCCGGCCCCGGCGGCTCCCCCACTCGTCGCGACCAACGCGCAGACCGATATCGACACCACAACCGCTCGACGGAACACCGTCTCCCCCATCATCATTCGCAACCGCAGCGCAACGCCCGACTGTCGAAAACACGCTAGCAAAAGAGGGAACCCGCGAGGGACCGAGTCGCGGCCGGTCAGCCGAGCAGATCCCTGGCGAGTTCACGCATTTCGGCCTTGCGGACCTTGCCGGTGACCGTCATCGGGAACTCGTCGACCACGTGCACGTAGCGCGGGATCTTGTAGTGGGCGAGACGGCCGGTGCAGAAGGCTCTGACGGCGGCGGCGTCGAGGGGTTGCGCACCGCCACGCAGTCGAAGCCAGACCATGAGTTCTTCGCCGTATTTGTCGTCGGGAACGCCGATGACCTGGGCGTCGACGATGTCGGGATGGGTATAGAGGAATTCCTCGATCTCGCGGGGATAGATGTTCTCCCCGCCGCGGATGACCATGTCCTTGATCCGGCCGGTGACCGAGAGGTAGCCGTCGTCATCCATGACGCCGATATCGCCGGTGTGCATCCAGCGGGCCGCGTCGATGGACTCGGCGGTCTTGTCGGGTTGGTTCCAGTAACCGAGCATCACCGAGTAACCGCGGGTGCAGAGTTCGCCGGGCTCACCTCGAGGCAGCGTCCGCCCGCTGACCGGGTCGACCACCTTCACTTCCAGGTGCGGGCCGACGCGTCCGACGGTGGCGGTGCGGCGGTCGATGCTGTCGTCGCGACGAGTCTGGGTGGAGACGGGGCTGGTCTCGGTCATGCCGTAGCAGATCGCGACCTCGCTCATCCCCAGCCGGTCGATCACCCTTTTCATCACCTCGACCGGGCACGGGGAGCCCGCCATGATGCCGGTGCGCAGGCTCGACAGGTTGTAGTCGACGCCGGCGTCGAGCTCGGCCAGCATCGCGATGAACATGGTCGGCACGCCGTAGAGCGCCGTGCACCGTTGCGCGGCGACGGCGGCGAGGGTCGCGGCGGGATCGAACGACGGCGCCGGAATCACCACGGCCGCACCGTGTGTAGTGGCGGCGAGATTGCCCATCACCATCCCGAAGCAGTGGTAGTACGGCACCGGCAGGCAGATGCGGTCGGCCGCGGTGTAGGCACAGAGCTCGCCGACGAAGTAGCCGTTGTTGAGAATGTTGTGGTGGCTCAGGGTGGCGCCCTTGGGGAAACCTGTTGTGCCCGAGGTGTATTGGATGTTGATCGGGTCGTCAGCCGACAAACCGGCGCCGATCTCCGCCAACCGGGTGGCGTCGGGACTCGTCTGTGCCACCACCTCGAACTCCACGGTGCCCAGCACCAGTACGTGCTCCAGCGCGGGACAGTCCGGGCGGACCTGTTCGATCATCGCGACATAGTCGGAGCCCTTGAATTCGGGCGCCGCGATCAGCATCCGCACCCCGGACTGCCCGAGGACGTAGGCGAGTTCGCTGGTGCGGTAGGCGGGATTGATGTTGACCAGGATCGCGCCGACGACCGCGGTCGCGTATTGCACCAGGTACCACTCGGCGCAGTTGGGCGCCCAGATGCCCACCCGATCACCCGCGACGATCCCACGATCGGCCAGACCGGTGGCCAGCGCGTCGATCGCGGCGGCGGCTTCCCGGTAGGTCCAGCTGCGCCCGGTGATCTGGTCGACGAGGGCATCACGATCAGGGTGGGCGGCGGCGGTGCGCGCGTAGTTCGCGCCGATGGTGTCGCCGAGCATCGCGGTGTCGGCGGGCCCGCAGCTGTAACTGGGTTCTGACATCAGCAACTCTCCTTGCCGCGCGGTGACACTTCGGCGTCCTCCCTAGAATGTGGCACACCGTAGGACCGCGCGACCCCGAAAGCGGCGACCATGGTGGTCGCTATTGCGCCGCCACGACTCGATGTCCCAATTGTGCAATTCGTCACCTTTGATGACTCGATCGAGGCGGAGCGACGAGGCATCCAGCGGCCGCGCTCGCGATTCGTCCACCTGGCAGCTCTGCCGCGCCGACAGTGAAGGCTCCGAAACCTCCAGCGGGACAACGGCTACGCAGGGAAATCGGCGAGACGACCCCACCCACCCGCGCACCGAAGGGCAGTCACCCCGGCCAGAACCCGTTCCGAATGGAACGAGCAATCCTCAGTATGGACGTTTACACAACGAATGCCGCCTATGAATACCCAAATGTCTTTGGTACAAAACAAACTCGGGGCGCATCCGGCCCGGTACCGTCGGTCCGATGACGGAGCCTTTTCAACTGGCCGGCCTCTCACTGGACTGTGACGACCCCGAGTCCCTGGCCCGCTTTTACCTCGGGCTACTCGGTGGCCGTGTCCTGTGGAACGACGCGCACAGCGTCGGGATCCGTATCCCGTCGGGGCTCACGGTCGCCGCACAGCGTGTCGAGGACTATTTTCCGCCGCAGTGGCCCGGCACGGCGGCGGTACATCTGGACCTCGCCGCCGACGCCGACCTGGATCTGTGCGAACAGCACGCGCTCGCGATCGGCGCGAAACCCGCACCGGTACAACCGGATCCGCGCTGGCGGGTGCTACTCGACCCCGCCGGGCATCCGTTCTGTATCACCACCCGGGTGGTCCAGGGCTAGGGCAACAGATCCGGACGACGCTGCGCCGTCCGTTCCAATGACTGTTCGTGGCGCCACGCGGCGACTTTGGCGTGGTCGCCCGAGAGCAGGATCGGGGGCACATCGAGGCCACGCCACGACACCGGCCGAGTGTAGCTGGGACCTTCGAGGAGCCCGTCGGAGAACGAATCCTCTTGGTGGGACTGCTGATTGCCGAGCACGCCGGGGATCAAGCGCACCACGGCTTCGGTCATCACGAGCACCGCTGCCTCGCCGCCGATGAGCACGTAGTCGCCGATGCTCACCTCTTCGACGCGCACGCGGCGGGCGGCGTCGTCGAACACGCGCTGGTCGATGCCTTCGTAGCGCCCGCAGGCGAAGACGAGGTGTTTCTCGGTGGCCCAGCGCTGCGCGGTGGCCTGGGTGAACGGCACACCGGCCGGGGTGGGGACGACGAGCAGGGCGTCGTCGGGGCACACCTCGTCGAGGGCGTCGCCCCAGACGGTGGGCTTCATGACCATGCCAGGGCCACCGCCGTAGGGCGAATCGTCGACCGACTTGTGCACGTCATGCGTCCAATTGCGCAGGTCGTGCACACCGACCGAGATCAGGCCCTTGTCGACGGCCTTGCCGAGCAGCGCGGTGCGCAGCGGCTCGAGATACTCCGGGAAGATCGTGACGACGTCGAGTTGCACGAATTACTCCGGATCGAGCAGGCCCTCGGGCGGGGTGATGACCACCAGTCCATCGGCGAGCGAAACCGTCGGCACGATGGCGGTGACAAAGGGAATGAGAATTTCGCGACCGTCGTCGGCGGCACGCACCGACAGCAGTTCGCCCGCGGCCGAGTGCAGCACCTCGGTGACCGTGCCGACGAGCGTGCCGTCGGCGAACTCGACCCGGAGGCCTTCGAGTTCGTGGTCGTAGAAGGCGTCGTCGTCCTGCGACGGCGGCAGCGAATCGCTGTCGACGATGAACAGCATGCCGCGCAGGGTGTCGGCCACGGTCTTGTCGTCGATACCGTCGACAGCGACCAGAAGTCGGCCCGAGTGTTCTCGGACCGACTTCACGGTGTAGTCGGTGATCGCCGAACTGCGCGGCATTCTGCCATGCAGCACAACGCCCGGCGCGAACCGGACCTCCGGCTCGTCGGTGCGAACATCGACGACGAGTTCGCCGCGCACGCCGTGCGACTTGGCGACCCGACCTACGACGAGTTCCATCTAGGCGTCGGTATCGACCACGTCGACCCGGATCCCACGGCCGCCGATGCCGGCGACCAGGGTGCGCAGCGCGGTCGCGGTACGACCACCGCGCCCGATCACCTTGCCCAGGTCCTCAGGATGGACATGCACCTCGACGGTGCGCCCGCGACGTCCGGTGAGCAGCTCGACACGGACGTCGTCGGGGTTGGCGACGATGCCGCGAACCAGATGTTCGACGGCATCGGCAACAACAGCAGTCATTACTCGGCAGCCTCGGTGACGGCTTCCTCAGCGACGGCCTCTTCCTTCTTGGCGGCCTTCTTCTTCGGGGTGACGGCCTCGGTGGTGGGCGCGTTGTCGGCGGCGGCGAGCGCGGCGTTGAACAGGTCCAGCTTGGAGGTCTTCGGGGCCTTCACCTTCAGGGTGCCCTCGGTGCCCGGCAGGCCCTTGAACTTCTGCCAGTCGCCGGTGATCTCCAGCAGACGCTGCACCGACTCGGTGGGCTGCGCGCCGACCGACAGCCAGTACGCGACGCGCTCGCCGTCGATCTGGATCAGCGAAGGCTCTTCCTTCGGGTGGTACAGGCCGATGGACTCGATGGCCCGGCCGTCACGACGCGAACGCGAGTCGGCGACGACGACGCGGTACTGCGGGTTACGGATCTTGCCGAGACGGGTGAGCCTGATCTTGACAGACATGCTGTGAGGTCTTCTTTCAGTAGTTTGGTCACCACGCGATTCAGCGACCCACATGGTCTGCAGGTCCGGTTTCGCGCATGTGTGCGTGACCGCCGCGCGGTACGTAACCGGAGACGGGCTGACACTGTCCAGGAAGGACGAGAGTTCATTCTGCCAGACGACCAGCCGAGCCCGGAAATCGCCTCCGCCGTTCGCGCGCTACCTCACCGCAACTGCGAGGTGTCGACCATCACCGGCACCGGACCGGGCGCCTTCACCGTCTCGCCATCGGTAGCGAACACTTCCTGGCGGTAGCCGGACTCGCCCAGCGTGTAGCCCCAGAACCG
Source organism: Nocardia sp. NPDC058705 (assembly GCF_042749305.1). NCBI lineage: Bacteria > Bacillati > Actinomycetota > Actinomycetes > Mycobacteriales > Nocardiaceae > Nocardia > Nocardia sp. NPDC058705. The sequence continues at coordinate 68,985 of NZ_JBHYRN010000002.1, forward strand.
TGCCGACTTGCCAGCGGGGAGCTCAACGATCCACAGATACGGAACCCGCGCCGAGGCATAGGCCGCGATTTTTGTGTCTCGTTCCTCACGACTGTTGCCGGGTGACCAAACTTCCACAGCCAACACCAGGTCATCTGCGGCGAAGTTGACGCGGTCAGGCGGAACACTGACCACAGCGACGTCCGGGATTATGCCAATCCGAAACGGAGTACTGATCCGGACGCCAACAGCGGGAAGCGCCGTGAGGTCGGAGCGATCGGCAGCACGAACAGCGGCCCGTAGAACCACGAACAACTCACCTGCGGCGTACTGATGTGGACCACCCGGCGGCGGCGTCATGTGCAGGTACCCCCAGATGAGTTCGAGTCGAGATCCATCGACCGGCTGCTCTTCGGCAAGCCAGTCTTCCACAGTCTTGGGGCCCAACGGATGGATCATCGAAACCTCGGCGCTCATGGTCATCTCCAGCCAACCTCCCCGCCTACCCGCGATGGACCGCTCGACTAAGACCCAGGTCAATAGTTGCTTGACTCCGCACAACGGGTCGAGTCAAGTGTACCGATTTCCGGGAAACCATTTACGGTAACCCTAGGGTCACCCCTCGGCGAAGAACGGTGTCGGTACTGCGGCCTCAGCGGTGTCCGGTGACCGGGTCGGGGGTCTTCACGACCAGGCCACGCAACACCACCCATTGTGGGTCGGTGAGCGACTGAGGGTTTGTGCGGGGGTCGTGGGCGTAGACGACGAAGTCGGCGGGGGCGCCTTCGTCGATGCTGGGGCGGCCCAGCCAGGTGCGGGCGTTCCAGGAGGCGGCGCCGAGGGCTTCGTGGGGGGTCAGGCCTGCGCCGGTCAGGGCGGTGATTTCGTCGGCTATGCGGCCGTGGCGGATGGAGCCGCCCGCGTCGGTCCCCGCGTAGATGGGGACGCCGGCTTCGTGGGCTTTGCCTACGGTGTCGCGGACGCGGCGGTGGAGGTCGCGCATATGGGCGGCGTAGACGGGGAACTTGGTGGCGCTGTCGGCGATGCCGGGGAAGGTGTCGATGTTGATGAGGGTGGGGACGAGGGCGGTGCCGTTGGCGACCATCAGTTCGATGGTGTCGTCGGTGATGCCGGTGCCGTGTTCGAGGCAGTCGATGCCCGCGTTGATCAGGCCGGGGAGCGCGTCCTCACCGAAGACGTGCGCGGTGACCCTGGCGCCGTTGGCGTGGGCGGCGTCGATGGCCTGTTTCAGGATGTCGTCGCTCCACAGCGGGCGCAGGTCGCCGACGGAGCGGTCGATCCAGTCCCCCACGATCTTCACCCAGCCGTCGCCGAAGCGGGCCTGCTCGGCGACGATGTCAGGCAGGTCGCGTTCGTCGTCGAGTTCGATGCCGAGTTCGCGGATGTAGCGCTTGGGGCGGGCGATGTGGCGGCCGGCGCGGATGATGCGGGGCAACTCGGCGTGGTCGTCGATGAAGCGGGTGTCGATCGGTGAGCCCGCGTCGCGTAGCAACAGCGCGCCCGCGTCACGTTCGGTTTCGGCCTGTTCGATCGCGCCGTCGTGTGTTTCGTCGCCGCCGCCGTAGGTGATGCCGACGTGGCAGTGGGCGTCGACCAGGCCCGGCACGATCCACCCTGCGCCGCACAGGGTTTCGGCGCCACGCACCGGCCCGAACGTCACGAGGCCGTCGACGACCCAGAGGTCGCGCTCCTCGTCGCCGGGCAGAACCACACCACGCAGATGCACACGAACCTCCAGAAGTCGGCCTGAGACCGAACCTACCGCGCGCGATCGACGCACGCACGATCCGAGGCCACCACGAAGGAACTCACCCGACGAAGCCATGCTCCGGCGCGACGCGCACGTCCGGCCACGACAGCAGGATTCACGGCCGCGGCTCGGTCGGTGAACCCTCAGTCGTCTGCCGGATCGCCATCGAGAAAGACCCGCACCGCGGTGACGCGCGATCGCCCCCTGGCGAAGTCGACGAACGCCACGCCGCGCGACGCGCCTACCCGAACGCTCACACTGACGGTGCGCCCGGCAGCGATCATCTTGTCCCACTCCATATCCCGCGTGCGATCAAGAAATCCCGCCACCGAACTCGGGCGGCCGGCAGGAAATTCGACCACCGCCGACTCGTCGAGCAATGCGCGTACGCCAGCCGAGTCGCCGGTAGCGGCCGCCTCCAACAGCCTGCGGACGACACGCTTCCCAGCCCCTCCAACGCCGGACAACGCCCCCATCATGCCCATTGCGCCACCCACACCCAGCTCTGCGACGAGCTGCGGCCCGAGCTTCGCGCCCGCGAGCAGTCCCGACGGCCCCGTGCGCACCAGTCGCGCGATCATCACTCCCAGTTCCCAGTGCGCGGCGAGCCGACTGATCCGCCAGTCGTCGTCGGTGCCGACCAGGTCGTAGCGCAGATGCATCGGCACAGAGACGGTGGCGCCGGTCGACATTGTGGTCTCGATACGCAGATCACGCACCACCGTGTGCCCGGCGACCAGATCACGGTCGACATGAAAGCCGATGGTGTTCGGCGCGATGAAGACGTTGTAGAAACGCGAGATCGCCTCGACCCCGATGTGCGCACGCGAGCCGTACGGATCGTGCACCTCGGCGTCCTCGGCGAACAACCCGACCCAGGCCGCCTTGTCGTGCGCGGCGACCGCATGCGGCGACTCCCGCACCACCGCCAGCAGGTCCTCGGCGGTCCGATCCAACGGCATACGTCCTCCATGGTCACGCTTCCCCCGCGCAACCATAATAGAACGTGTTCCAATTTTACGTCGGAGACCGGCCCGCAACGACACGTGGTGGGTGTTTGTAATTGATCACCCACCACGGCTTTTAAATGGTTTATTGGGAGTTGTTGGGTAAATTTAGCTTGGAGTTGTTCAATACCAAGAGCCCC